>CAMPAL010000013.1 GCA_946631855.1 uncultured Treponema sp.
ATGAGGAGTCTCAGCCAAAATGGAAGAAGTCCTTTATTTTAAGTAAAAGTGAAACAAAATTCGAGGATGCTTCTTTTGAAGATTTGAAAAAATTCACAAGGGCTTTGTTGGGAACCCGTTATATTACAAGAAAAGAACAAAATGTTTCAGCTTGGGGAAAATCTACAAAAAATATTGTTGCTTGGGATCAAAATTCTGCAACTATAACTGTAATGGATGTTACAGGAAAAGTTGTTGAAAAAATTGCTACTCCAAATTTAGGTTATGAGGCAGAACTTTCTGTTGTTCAAAAAACAAAAAATCAAAATATAACTTCTATAAAAAATACTTTTACAATTCCAAATACAATCTTTATAAAAGATGAAAAGAGTGTTTTTGATACTACTGAAACAACTTATACAATTGGAGGGGTTTCTGCAAAAGGATATGTGGGATCTTATGTAAATGGGGAATATAATCTTTATAAACTCTTTGTTGATGGTCCTTTGAATTTTGCAAATATTTATAATAAATTGAATAAATCCGCGATAGCTGATTTAGATGCAAACCCAATTCAAGTCGGAAATACAAGTATTACATTCTCTCAAGTTTTAAAAGGAGAGGCTATAGTTGACGATGTAAAAATAGATTACGAAAAGTACTTAGAATATATGTTCTTCGTGGATTATATGAATGCAAGCGCTTGTCGTTATATAACCTTAAAAAATCCTTCTTCTTGGCTTTCTTATAAAAACATTCAAGCATTAACGGAGGGTATTGAGGATACAGAAATTGAAGATGCTTTAAGAGAACTCGGTGAAGGAATTGAAGGAAAAGAAATTCCAAAGGGCGTTCCTTTTATTACATTTGAGCAGTACTTGAATGGATATTGTAAAGTTGCAAAATTGAATGAAGACCCTTTAGTTTCATTCAGTACAAATAATGATATTTTCGCGTATACTTCTCTTGTAAAAGAATCAAGTATTGAGGTTTCTGAAACAGGAGTAAGAGTATTTGGAACTATCACTTGGCCATATTTAGGAGATGAGGATAGTAGTTCTTCTTTCTTGGGTAAATTTAAGGAAGCTTATAAAAAGGAATATGCAGGGGCAGAGGATGCAGATCAGCTTGTAAGTGATTCTATTGAGGAATTAAAAGCTCAATTACAAAGAAAATTCAATATGTTCAAAAATGGGGATTATGTTGCAGGTGATGCTCCTTTTATGTTGAACTTGAATTTTGATGATTTTAGCTTTGGACCTGTTACAAATGTTTCTGAAGATTCTTTAACAGAAGATGATATTCCTCTTGCAGTTGTAAGAGATGGAGAAAACTTTTACGCTTATACTCCAAAAGGAAAATTCGATGCAGGAACAGTAGAACAAAACGCCTTCCAGCAGGAGATAGATGAAAGTGAGCCTGAATTGAATAAAGCAGATATTCAAATACTTGATTTGGTAAAACAAATGAAGTCTGCAACAAAAACTATAACAATTTCAGGAGGAAGTCCTTATGGAAGTTCTCCAACAAGTTATGGAAATATTAAAATGTTCTTACAAGGAACAATCGCGGAAAACCCTGTAATAATGTATTCAAGAGTTTTGGAAGTTGCAACGGATTATTTAAAGCTTGAAGATTTCGGCCTTGCAATGGATGACAATCAAACAAATGCAATTATTTTAATTGAAAATAAAACAAAGGATAACTTCCAATTCGGTTATGGCAATATAACAGGATTTGAAAATATTTCTTCAATCCAATCTGTTTTCCCTGTTGTAAATTCTGATTACGCGGACTTTGCAACTTATGATAATTCATCAAGCAGAACAGATGAATCTGTATTTGATTTGTACCCAACTTGGGAAAAAATTACTGAGGAAAGAAGAAAGTACTTCTATAAAATGGATGAGCAAAATATTCATTATTTACAGAATTCATTTGGAAAGCCAATTTTGAGAATTACAAATGCATCTGCTATGAATTATGCGTTTGATATTTATAAAACAGGAAGTACTGTTGCAGGAGAAAATGTAAATCTAAACCCTGCTGAGGATTATGAAACAATCGCAAGTACGATTGTTGGGTCTTCAGAGTTAAAAGGTAAAACATGGGCAAAAGTAAATAAAGAATATCCAAACATGCAAAAAGTTCCTGAGCTTGTAAATTACCCACTGGATGCAATCCGAAAGTATGCTTATAATGTAGCAGAATTTAAGTTAGATGATTCATTTGTAAATGATTTGAATATTATTGAGGGTTATGATAACTTAAATCAAAAAACAAAATACATTGAATTAAATGTAAACTTGAAAGATTGGGATGCATTGAAGAAATTTATGTCCGAAGATGCAGAAAGAGTAAGCCTTATTGATTTGGATGTTTGGATAGATAATGTTACAGAAAATTACCCGCTTTATAAGAAAATTACAAATTACAATGTAAATGTAAATGGAGAAAATACTGTAATTGATACAGATTATATCAATGAGATGATTATACCTGAAAAGGGTTATGGACAGGCTTTAATTGGAAGTTATAAACTTCCTGACGAGAATTTATTCGAAGACGGATACTTCTTTAAAGAGGGAAAATCAACAGATGGTGTAATTACTCAAAATAATAAAAGCGAAGGTTTTAAGCTGAAGAAACTTGTTTACGACGATCAGGGAAGGGTAAAAGAAATTGTTGATTTAAATCAAACTTGCCGTGCAATGGTTTATCGCTCATTTAAAGAGGCTGATACAAATCTTGATAATGAGCTTTCAACTGTAAATGGAATTGAAGGAGTTCAAAACTTCTTCTTGAAATTAAATGATTACAACGTTGAGTATAATAATATCTCATTTACTACAAAAGACGTTTACCCTGAAATTTGCGGAGATATAAAAACTCATGAAAGCCAATTGCTTGATATGTTTGTAAGTAACTTAAAATTCGGCTGTAAAATAATTTGGAGTGATTCTATAGTTGATTCTACTTCTTTGAAAATTGCAAATTTGCAAGAAATTGGAGGAGAATGGTTTGATAGAGATGAAGTAATTGAAAAATTAGGATATACAAGAATTTACGCAGAAAATAGAATTCCAAATAACAGCCCTTGGCTTGATAAAAACGATAAGTTGCAATTTACAAATTCAAACTATGCAAAAGATTTTAATTCACTTCTTTGTGATGAAAATGGTAATTTGGTGGGTTATGATAAAAATGGAAACCTTTCTACAACACCTGGAGAAAACGGGTTCTTCTTTGGAATAAAATCTGTATTTACAAATTCGGAATCTTTATTTTCAAATTGGGGTGTTACCGAAGATGGTATTTACTCAAGTATTTTTAATATAAATGAATTTATGATTATTACAAAGGATTGTTTCAAAATTGATTATAATAAAAACATCTTGAAACTTTCAACGGATTCTAAATTCTTCAATTTCTTATTCTTTGAGAATCCTTCTGAGAAATTTACAAAATTTAATAGGATTAAAAATGTTACAATTACCCAAAAGTACAACGGGGATAAGGAATTGGAAACTACTGAAAAATGGGATGAATATGAAGAATTCAAAGTAAAATTCAACGACTTGTCATTCTCTTTGAATTATAATACTCCTTTTGAAATGTACAATTTCGCTTATCTGAAAAATAAAAAAGGCGAAACCATTGCAAAGGTTTATTATGAAAACCCCGTTACAGATAAAGATTTGTTAGTCTTTAGTAAGATTATTTCAAAGTGACAGAATTGAATTTTATAAAGCTTGCTTTTAAGATTCTTATAAAGAGAGGTGTTTTGTAAATTACTTTTCCAAAAGAATAAAAATTGTTATTTACAAAACAGCCTTCCCCGTTTTTTACTGGATTTTTGAATAATTCCAATTGATTGCAGGAAAGCCACCCCGTTTTACCTTCAACTCTTAAATACATTTCACCATCATGTTCAATATCAATTAAACAATGACTGTAACATTCTAAATTCGGTATTTTAAAACAAATCGCAGAATTTTCAAAAGCAGATCTGTAAACTCCGTTCTTCAAAACAGGATCCCATTTTTCTACAGGTTTTTCAGAATGCCATTCTCCTCCAAAACCAGTTTCAGGGTATAGATTTTCAGAGTCTAATGTTTTTACTCTATATAATTCCTCACTTTCATCTGTTTCAACATTCAGAGGAATTTCAGATGAAAATAAAAATTCTTTTGATAAATTATATATTGAAACTAAAATACTTTTTATATTCAAATCATAAGTTAAAATTCTGTCAAAAGTAAATTCATTTTCTAAAGGGAGATGAAAAGCATAACCTAAGTCCTCCACATCCAAAATAGATTCGTCTTTCAATCTCATTTGGACTTTGCAAAATGTTTCTGGTCTAAAATATTGTAAAAAATTATTTTTCAAGGTTATATTAAAAGGCAATTCATACTTTTTTCCCCAGTCAGGTATAAAATATGAATTCCCTGATAAAAACTTTTTGCGGTTCTTTTCTAAGTCTGCTTCTTTATAAATTACCTGTAAAGTATTTTCTGAAGAAGAAATATAATTATCTAATCCATATTCTTTTTCTTCTGTACTCATACTTTGTCCGCTTTCAGAGATATAAACAGATAAAGTAAAAAAAGGATTGCTTGAATCAAATTGTGAAGAAATTTCCTCCGGCTCAAAAGTTAATTCCAAAGTGTTTTTCCAAAACAATTCACTGACTTTTGAATTATAGATATTTTCCATATCAGTACATTTCCAATGCTTTCCTTTGCCCTTTAAAATATCAGCAACTTTCTCTCTAAAATAAAACAAATCTTTTACTTTTAAAGAAATTAAAACATCATCTGAATAATTATTTGGAATTGCAAAAGGCTCAACTTTTACTGTTATATTTGGAATCTTTTTACCGTAAAAATCACTTAAATAAATAACTTTCGCTTTTCTGTTATCTGTATATGAAAAACCTTCAATTAAATCTTTTCCTCCCTGATATACCTCAAAAGTTTTTATTGGATAAATTGAGGAAGTTAAATCTTCAACCAAATTATCCGCATATGCTTTTGTTACAACATCTGTAGGCTTTATTGGAATATATTCTGAATCCATTGTTACAGACCCATCTTTCAAAAGTACAGATTCTTTTGCGGGTCCTTTATATATTACAATGGAAACAAAAGCAGGTTTTATTAAAGGTTCAACTTGGAAAACAATCGCAGAATATTCAGTATTTAAAGAAGGTAAATTTTGTATATTATTTATAATATTTTCTTTTTCATCAAAAAGTATAAATTGAGTATATTCGTTTAGAGGTTTTATTGCATTCCTTAATTCCTCATTTACGAACATTGTTTTAAAATTACCGTCTCTTGTTAGGGGTAATTTTTCTCTTTTTGCTAAAAGCTTTTCTCCGTAATAAAAAGATCCATCCGGTTGAGGTATTAAAGAATAAACATCTTCCGCAAATAATTGAAACTTTTGGCCTTGACCTTTTAAAACATCATAATTATTCATTCTTCTCTCTTACCTCTAGATTTTGAATAAAACCTGTTGCATAAAAGCTTATAAAATCCATCATTGTTTTTGCAGATTTTATATCTTTCTTTAAAGCATCAGGCCCCTGTTCAACTCCAATTCTTGCTGTTTCTTTATCGCCAGGAAACTCATCAATTGCTGCAATTACTTTTTCTTTTTTATTTGCCAAATCATTTAAAAAAATATTTATCCATTTTGAAAAAATTTCTGTTGTAAAGTCTTCCATATATTTGAAAATTAGTCTTTGATTTCTATTCTGTTTTCATATCCAAATTTTGAGCGGACTTCATTTATTAAATCCTCTCCCCAGTGATATTTATCATTGAAAGCTTGCCATTCCTCTTGATCTCCATCTTGAGGGTAAACCGCAATTGAATCAATAACTCTTTTGTTCCAACGAGTAGTATTTTCCATAGTTGGATACCAGTCCCAACCTGTTCCATTTTTATTTGGTTGGTCATTATTGTTTCCTTTGCTTGTGCCGTTTTCCCAAAAGTCTTGAGAAAAGAAAATACGGAATCCATCAGGTAAGTCATAAGCCAAAGAACCATAACCAGTTTGACCAACAAAAGCCCATTCTGCAGCTGAAAGAGTTCCTACTCTATTTTCTGCGCTTGCATTGCTTTGATCTTCTTTAAACCCTATTGTATGATCATGTAAGAAAATCAATGTTTTTATATTTGAAGCATAAATCAAATAATTCTTGAGTAAAGAAACACTTTTTGGAATCATTAAAGTTGTTACTCTAGTTGAAACTAAAAAGCCTGAGTTTTGTTCCCAACTGCTTGCTCCAATTAAGGTTAGTGAATTTTCCGAAGGTGTTAAATCCACTTTTCTTAAATATGTACACCACTTAAAAATACCTTGACCGAATTCTTTTACTCCTTGTGGAATTGCTATTTCTCTTAAAGAAACACATCCTTCAAAAATTGAAGTTTCCCAAACTTCTGCATCCGGTAAAACTTTACACATGCTTAAATCAAGTGCAACTTGTTTTTCCAAATGTTTTATATAATTTGCAATATTTTTCAAATCTTGTAAAGAAAGCCATTCTTGAGTAATATATATTTTATAAGGAGCATTGTCTTCTCCTGTATCATTCATACTTGGAAGCCCACTCGTTTCATCCATATATTCTTCAACACTTCCAAAATATCTCGTTTCTGCATAATAATCATTGTCGTTTGATTTATCAGACAAAACTTGATATTCTATTTCAGGGTCTACATATCCATATGGAAGTAAAGGAGGGTCAGGAATATCATACCAACCGTTCAGCCAAACTTCAGCTGCTTTTGGTTTGGATTCCTTTATATTATATTTTTTTCCTTTTTGAGTAATTGAAAATGCAATAACCTCACTTCCATAATTTAATGTATAATAATAATTGGATCTCGTTGTAACTATAACAGCGTTTAAGTCAATCCAATCTTGATCAGATTGTTCCATTGCTAAAATTAAATTTGAGCTCTCATTCGGTTCAGAGTTTACAATTGCATTTGTAATTGAAACTTGCGTAATTCTTGTATCATAATTTGAGTCAGTTCGGCGGTGAATTCTTAAATATATATAATACCCTTTTCCATACCAGGGTTCTAGGTTATCATCTTCTAATCCAGTTTGATACCCTGCTAAATTTATTACATCATCTAATTTTGCATAATACCAATAATTGTACCCTTGAGATTGAAAAGCTTGAGTTAAATTAAGTGAATTTCCATTTTTTGTTAAGGTAAAATTCGTTGCATCTACTCTATGTAAATAAATATCCTCCCAAAATGAAGAATAATTTACATCTGTATATGTAAAATCCTGAGAGATTTTCGGAACTATCCTTGTTTTTTCAACTTCATGCTCTTTTACCGCAGTTGTAATAAATTTAAAATTACCAAAAGAATGTACAAAGTTGTTTGAGTTGTTTAAGTCAATGGCTTCTATAGTTTCAATTAAATCCACAAAAGTCATTAAAGGAACATGCTGTTGTAAAGTGAGATTGTAATAAGTATCGTTTCTTATCAAATCTCTGTTAAAATCAACAAAATCTTGATCTACAACTCCATAATTCTTGACAACGCCTGTTGTTCCATTTGAAGGAGCTGTATTCATTTGTTGAGTTGTAATTGCAACTTGAGTAACACGGAAGGAATAATTTGTACCTGAAGTTCTTCTATACATATACAAATACAAATAATACCCTTTGCCAACATAATTCTTCAAAGCACCTTGAGCTGTAAATCC
The DNA here is from genome assembly GCA_946631855.1 of uncultured Treponema sp. Lineage (GTDB taxonomy): Bacteria > Spirochaetota > Spirochaetia > Treponematales > Treponemataceae > Treponema_D. The sequence continues at coordinate 7,726 of CAMPAL010000013.1, forward strand.
TAAATTGTTGAAAATATTATCTAAAGAAACCCAGTACCACCCATTATAGCCGGAATAAAGTCCTGAGTAATTTAATTGTATGTAATTGCTTCCCGCTCTAATATAAAAAGTGTTCATCGCACTTCTGTAAATGTAAATTTCAAAAGTGTTTGGATTTGAATTTTTTGTAATGCTTAATTGTTTGATAGATTCATCTATATTCAGCCATGGCCTATCCCCTTCTACATGTTCAACTACATTTGCAGGAGTTAATTCCGGGTCAAAATTACCGCTTGTATTACAAACATAGCAATCTGTTAAAGCAACTTTGTCATTTGAGTCTCTTGAATTCCCTCCTTCATTCTGAAAAAAGGTTTTGAAGTACAAATAATAATTGTTTGTATAATACTCGTACAAACCCGTTCCGTCATCATCCTGTAATTCTTCTCCACGCAAATTCATCAAATCTTTAATTGCGCAGTATTGCCAATGCACTCTAGAATCTTCATTTTGAGGAGTAATACCGGTATCATTCAAAACAACAGCTGTACCTGTGTCATTGTTACATAAAGCAATATAGTTGCGATCGTCATAATGATAAATTGTCCCATTATAAGTTGGAGTAACAGCCATTCCCATAAAAAAGTCATCATCATATTCTGTTTGAACTTCCGAGGTTTCTGTATCTGTATATTTTTCTTCTTCTTCGTAAAGATTATCTGTTACATGTTTTTCAACTGAAGTTTCCAAAGTGGATGTAATTACTCCCGGCATTTTTAACCCGTAATAATATTCACCCTTCCATTTGCATTTACACATACGGACTTCTGAAGCCGCTTCGATTGCCCCTTTTAATGACCAAGACCCTGTTGAGGAAACTGTAATTGCATAATGGCCATAAGCTAAATCGTCATTTTCTTTTGTTAGTTTTACTAAAATCTCTCCGCCTAAAATACCTTTGATTTCATCATCCACTTCCGTCAGTTTTGTCAAAAGTAAAATTGCATTATGATCTTTTAGTTCTCCAATTTTTATTGTCCCTTTCCAACGAATTGCATCTGAAAATTTTCCTAAAGTTACAGTGTTTATATCTATATCATCAAGCAAACGAACAATCTCAGGTTCGTCTTTTCTGATTATTTCTATATTATCCCCTGCTTCTAAATAATTTTGTTTACATTTTCCACCAATTGGAATTAATTCATCATTCCATTTTATATATAAATTTTCGCCGTCACGAGTAAACAAAAATTGGCGAGGTAATAACTCTTTTTTAACTTCTTCTTTTTTTGCCTCAGTAGTTGTAGGCTCCAGTACCTTGTTCATAAAATAAATTAGTCACGCGCAATTATAACTGAAGAAGTAATGTCATCCTCTTTTATTTCTAAATCAGCTTTTAAATTTCCTCTGCAATCCCATCCGTTAAACCAAACTTCAATGCTTTCAGGCGGGGTATATTTTTCTGTTGTTTTTGGAATTAAAACTTTTTGACCAGGTACTACCATATAAACATCCATTATTTTATATTTTCCACCGGCTTCATATGGGGTGTTATTTGAGCTATCATCAAAAACAGTTGGAATAAAAGTAAATCCATCACTTACATCTACTGTATGTTTATCATTCGGAACCATCCAGTAAGGATTATGACACCAAATCCTTCCCTCAGAAACTATAGGATCTTCACTTCCGGAGGGAGCTCTTTTTGTTGTAATAAATGCACGGTCAATTGAAAAAGAGGAATCTGTTTTATCAAAGAAAATGTCAAAATAAACATAACAGGAATTATCAAATTGATCGAGTGAAGAACCGGTGTTCAAAGGAATTCCAGTTACTGTTCTAAAGTCTTCCATTCCTAATTCAAACCAGTGACAACCTAATTCATTATTTTCAGTGTTTGATTGATTTATAATATCCATTCGCCTTTCAAATTTTGCAGATCCATTATTTGACCAAAGGCGTATATCTGTATGAGAATTTATTATAAACCAAACTTCAGAAGAAATGCCGTATTCTCCACCATCTACTTCTTCATAAGTTGTAATTCTTTCTTTTGTACTTTGAGTTTTAAATCCAATTGTTTTTGTACCATTTTTTAATGTAACTAAATTCAAACTGCATTTTGCATTTTTATCATCACTTCCAAAAATAACCCCTTTTCCAAAACTTGTTGCGGTTACTTGATAAATTCCTTTTTCAACTCCCCCTGCGCGAGTTATATATAATAAAAATTTACCACCAATCATTGCTTCAGATTGGGATTTTCTCAACAGAGGAAAAAATGTGCAGTTTTCTGTTTTGCCTAAAAAAACTGTACCCTTCCATCTTGGATTTTCAGAAAACTTACCCAACTCCATTGTATTTATATCAATGTCATCAAGCAGTCTTAAAATAGGCCTTTCTTTTTTTACATCATCTTCTTCGAAAACAATCTCTAAATTATCGTCGACTTTTAAAACATTATTCTTCCATTTACCAGCAATTAAAATCCATTTTGCTCCGTTGTAAATGTATAAATTTTGTTCTTCGACTTCCCAAAATAACTCGCGAAAAATTGGGTCTTTATATTTTTCTCTCTTTCCTGCAGGAATTAAAACTGGATTCATGTTTTAATTTAGTTGCCCCAATTACTCAACATTCCAGCGTATTTATTTTCAAATTCCATATTATTGCAAACATCTCTCAACTGATCAATTGTCAATTTTCCACCCTGCTTCTTTACAACTTCTTTTACTTCTTCCATTGTATATTCTTCAAAATCTCCAGTCTTTTTTACTTCAAGAGGTTTTATTTCCTGTACATTACTAGTCAATGGCTTTTCAAGTTTTGTAATTGGACCCATTTTAATCTCCGGTTCTTTATATACTTTTTTTGGGGTTTCTGTTTTTACAGGTTTTGTATACTGAGGCAAAACAAAAGGCTTTGGATGCTTTGGAACCCCTTTTATCATTCCATAAAATACTTGGCGAGCTTTGATTTTTTCAAAAGGTATAGATTCAAGCAGGAAATTTCTTTTACCATCATTATACCATTTTCTATCTTTTTTAAGTTTTGATCTTCCAATCCACCAGCCATCGCCGGGATCTTCCAAAACAAAAACAGTTTCTCTGCCGTTTGTATACCATCTCTTTCCTGATTTTAGTCTTCCTGCAGAAAATCCTTCCGGCTTTTCTTTTGATTTTACTTCAACGGATCCATCATTATACCATCTGTATCCTTTATTCGCGAGTTTTATCTTTATTTTCGTTTGTTCAGATTGCTTTCTCATGCTCAAAATATAGAAAAGAAATAGAATGTAAAATCCCCTAAAAAGTAAATGTATAACGAGTTTTGGGGCTTTATATTATATTTAAAAATTTTGAAAAAGTTTTTAAAAAAGTTTAGAAAAGGTATCTCGTTATACATTTACTCTCATTTCCTTATATTTTAATGACTTATCGCAGTTTTAATGTATCATTTGATATTAAAACCTGTTGTACATTTATTAAATGTATGACGAGTTATAGTTATGTATCACAGGTTAGGATTTGTATTATATAAAAGAAGAGAAGAGGAAAAAGGTTTATATACAATAAACATAAAAGAATTAAATGTATAACGAGTTAAGGGTTTCTAATTATATATTTAAAATTTCAAAAAAGTTTTTAAAAATGTTTAGAAAATCTAACTCGTTGTACATTAGATTGTAATCCCTTATTTTGTAAAGCTTTATCGCTGTTTTAATGTATAAAATTTAATCTAACTTGTGATACATTTAACTCATTATGCATTAAAAAAGCAGGATTAATCTCCTGCTTGCATATAATATAGAAAAGGCTCGCAAAAAGAAATAAAAAGTTGAATGTACAACGAGATAGAGGGTTCTTATTTATATTTTAAAATTTGGAAAAAGTTTTTAAAAAAGTTTATAAATCCTAACTCGTCATACATTTAATTCTATTTCTTTATTTTATAATACTTTAGCGTAATTTTAATGTACAACAAGATAAAATAACACGTTGTATATTTGATTTCAATTTTATTCTTTAGCTTTAGGTTAGGATTTGTATTATATAAAAAGAAAAAAAAAGAGAAAGGAGTTATTATATATAATAAACTTATGATACATTAAGGAATTAAATGTACAACGAGTTAGAGGGTTTCAAATATATATTTAAAATTTGAAAAAACTTTTTAAAAAAGTTTAATAACTCTAACTCGTTGTACATTCATTTGCTTTATTCTATAAAGGGATTACCTCAACTCGTTGTACATTGAAACTAAATGATTTTAATATGAATACAGTAGAAAATAATAATAATCAAACAGCCTTCAAACAAGTATTCCCTAACTATATTTTTACAGATGAGATACCAGAAGAACCTTTGGCTTTAGAAAAAGCAACAGTAAATGAATTTAGAGAAAATCCAAATGGAACGAAATATAGGATTTGTTTTTTTAACAAAGAAAATATCTCCTCAAATGAAAATTATTCTTTTTTAGTGTATTTGGATAATTTTCAGCTAACAAAAGAATTCAGACAAGGAAAATCCTGGAAGTTTGAAGATGAAGAAATGATTCGCCGAATTATTTTTCCTGGACAAACAACTTCTCGTTCTTATATGCCACTTTTTTATAAAGATGATTTAGCAACTCCTTTAGCTTTTACAAGTATAGATCCTGTTTTTGATTTACAGGATTGCAGAATAAATGTTGCTTTGGATGCTGAAACTTTGTATATAAGTTGCTGGGTATATATTGGAAAAAATTTGGGGGATTTATTAAATAATTATTTGAAACCTCCTTTTAATTCAAAATATTGGCTTTTACAAGACCCTGAAAATCAAAATTTAGCAAGATTTGAATTAACCGAAAAAAATAAAATATATATTTTACCTCCTGATAAATTAGAAAAATTACCTGAAAACGATATGCTTATTTCTCTGCGTACTTTTAATTTTGTTGCAAATGAAATCGGTGTATTAGATGGGGGAGAATATATTTAATTTTTTGCAAAGTAATAAAATGAAAACCCTATATAGAATCTAAAGTCATCTCCTTTTCTATATTTTTTCAAAAAAAGGAGTAAAAATAATGGCAAAAGAAAAAAAGCCTGCAGCACCAAAGGCAGATGAATTTGATAAATTACTTTCTTCAGTAGCAACAAAGTTTGGAGAAAATTCACTTTTTAACGGAGCGAATGCAGCTCATCAGGATTATAGAATTCAGTTTGATGCTCCAAGATTGACTTGGGCTTATGGAGGAAGTTTTAAGCTAAATGCAATACATAGATTTAATGGAAAAGAGTCAGGTGGTAAAACAACGCTTTGTACTTATATTGCAGGCCAGTGTCAGAAAAGAAAATTTGAAGCCGAAGGAAATTATAATAACGCACACGTAGTTATTATTGATAACGAGCGTACTTTTGATGTAATTCGAGCTCAGGATTTAGGATTGATTTTGGAAGACCCTGAAACTGGAAAACCTCTTGTCCATGTTTTGAGAAATCTATATGTAGAAGATCAATGTGCAGCTTGGGAGCAGATTGTTGTTTCAGGAAGAATTTGCTGTACAATTTTTGATTCAGATGCAGCTGCAATCAATAAGACAGAATTTGATAGCGAGATCGGCCGCGCAAATTTCGGTGCAGGAGCCAAGGCTGTCGGCACGGTAATTAAAAGAATGAATTATTATGTTGATACATATAAAACACCTTTACTTTGGATTTCTCAGGAACGTGCAGCAATTGAAATGATGGCTCATCTGCCAAGCTTAACTGGGGGGTATGCCATAAACTTTTACCCTTCTTCAAGATTCCGTGTAACTCCAAAAGATCAGATTACTCGAAGTGGTGAAATTATTGGAATCACAATGAAGATTAAAAATTATAAGAATAAAACAGGTATTCCATTCCGTGAGTGTTTGCTTGATGTTTACTTTAGAGATGGAGAAGACTTCAAATCAGGTATTGATGGAGAAGGCCAGTACATTGATATGCTTGTAGAACTCGGAGAAATTACTCAGCACGGTGCTTGGTATTATTATCACGAAGGCAAAGAAGATATGCAAAGATTCCAGGGTATGGCAGGAACAAGAACTTGGTTTAAGGAACACCCAGATGAATTTGCAAAAGCAAAAAAGGTTGTAAATGATTTGATGACACAGCATTCTGCATTGGATAAAGATACACTTGAAACGGATGAAATGGAAGATGTAAAACAGGATGAAGTAGCTGCCGCAGAAAAGAGACAAGAAAATACTTCAATTTTAGCAGAGCAAGCTTTGCAGGAAGAAACTGAACCTGAAGAGTGAAAATATAAACTCAAATCTCCTTTTTCTATATTTTCAAAAAAGGAGATTTTTTATAAAAAAATGAAATTTAGTTATTCATATGGCAGACTCTCCTCAAGAGAATTACCAATGGTACACGGGCAATATGCAATTAAATTTATTGAGGATGAAAGCGGAAAACCTTTTGACGAATTGATGAGTGAATTTTTATCACCGAAGGATAAAACCCTTAGAGAAATTGAGGAATTAAACAATGTACTTGGAAGAAGTTATATTGTTTATATGGAAGTACATTCTGTACCAACAGATAAGGATTTGAAAAATATAAATATTGGAATCCAGCAGTTGGATAGAAAATCTTTTGATTATAGGGATGCAAAAGCAACAACAGATGTACAGAAATTGAAAGAAGCCCGCCAAAGAATTTATGCAGGCTTGAGAGTAGTTGGACCTCAGATGGTAGGAAGTCTTGAACAGGAATTCGACACTGTAAATTATGATCTTGGAGATTCAACAACTGAAGAAATTGAAAAGAATGTAGTTGGCTTGATTGAAATTACTCAGAGATTGATGCCAACGACTTTTATTATTTCAAACGAACTTTCAGGAAAATTGAACGAAGAAAATACTTTGTGTAAAACTCTAAACAATCAAGTCCAAAAAGCGAAGAATGTTTTTGCGGAAAGACCTGAGAGTAATTTTATAAGGAGTCTTTAAAAATGGAAGAAAAAGATGTTTCATTTGTCAAAGATATGATGGTTATCTTTACTGTTAAAGAACTTGATAGACTTCAGGGTGACGTAAACTTGATGAGAAATGTAAAGAGCGAGTATGCAGAAGGAACTCAATCTTTAATTAAAATAATGCGCAAAGCAAGAAGTGAATTTTCAAAATATGGTAAAATTAAAAATCCAAAAGATTACCCTTCAAGAGAAGAAATTGAAAAGTTTTACGGTGATTATGTAAAACTTGAAATGGATTTGATGCAAGAAGGTAAAAAAGCAGTAGAAACCCTGCAAAAAGAAAAGGTTCAAAAAATCTTATCAAAAGCAAAAAAGTAAATTGAAAAAAAGGCTTTGAGTGAAAAATCTCAAAGCTTTTTTATTTGGCCTTCCCTATAATATAAAAGACTTGATTTTATTTTTGGTGAAAGAATCTCAAAAATCGTGGAGGTGTAAAAAAGATGTTTACAGTAGCAATTTCAGAAAAAGAGGCTGTAGCAAGTTGGGTTGAGGATTTTTTGAAAAATCAACCTGTTTTTGTTAAAGATGAAAAAGGTTCTCCAATTCGTAAAAAAGGAATTCCTTTTACAAGAAAGGATGGGGATACTTACATTGTTTTCAAAATTACAAAAGAGGATTGTGAAATTCTTTTGACTCTTTATTTTAAGGAAAAAGGGGTATCGTTAATTTTTAGCGATTACAAAATTCGTAGAGTGAAGGAGGAGAAAGAAGAAGCTGAAAGTTACTTTGAATCAGGGGATTCCGATTTTGAATTTCTCAAGTTGAAACAAAAAGTAAATGACTCTTTGTGTAAAGATTTGAGCAAAGCTATAGATATGAAAAAAGAAGATTGGAAAAGAAGAGATGTAAAGATTAGTCTGTAAGGAATTGAAAAAATGAAGAAAATAAATGAAAAAGAATTGCTGAAAACGCCTGTTTTTACGGTTGTTGAAAAAGAGTTTGAAGGTGTTAAGTTTAAACCTGTTGGATTGAATTGCAATGATTGGGTACAGATTTGTGCAATTGATAAAACTGGAAACACCATAATTGTAAAGCAGTCAAGGTGGGGAGGAGAAAATGAAACAACTGAATTTCCCTGTGGAACTGTAGAAGAAAAAGAAAACCCGAGAACAGCGGCGACAAGAGAGTTTGCAGAAGAAACAGGTATTCAAATTAACGAAGCAGATTTGAGTTTGTTTATTTGTTTCAATCCAAACCCTGCATATTTCAACAACAAAATGTACACATATATTTTGCAGGTTGATAATTTGGAAAAGCTTTGGGAAAACCGAGGAAAACAGCATTTAGATGAAAACGAGGACTGTAAAGCAAAAGTTGTAAAATTGAAAGATGTAAGAGATGATTTATCTTTGCAAGCAATTGGGTATGTGGGTTTAAGTATTTTGGAGAGGTATTTCACAAATGAAGAAGCCTGACTCTAACAAAAGAAATGAAATCGAGTGCCCAAATGGATTAAAAGTTGTTTGGCAGGATTTTGAAGGTTTTCCTAGCTATAGCGATATTGAGAATTATCTCAAAGAGAAAGCTGAAATGACAATTCGTCTCAGGGGAAATCCTTTTTTTAATGGAAGTGGAAATATTTTTAACGAACCTCTTCCAAATCCAAATCCCCTTGTTCAAATCCTCATAGATTTTAGAGGGAATATTGTAAACGAGTACAAAGAAAAATATGAAGCTCTTTTGAAGGAAAAAGAAGAAGAGAAAGAAGATTCAAATTGCATTACGTGGTGAAAGAAAAATGAAAGATTTATACAAAAGATTTATGAGTCAAACAGGAATGAAATTTGGGGCTGCGAATGATAAAGATGTAAACAAGCAGCTGGAAAAAGATTTATGCGCAGTTTTTTTCAAAACAGATAAAATTGAAGAACCCCCAAAAGAAATGGACTTCAAAGGAATTGATGTAATTGTAGATGGGGTTACTGTACAAGTAAAATGCCATGCAAATAAAGATTTTATTCTAGAGGATAAAAAACTCAACAAAGCTGATAAATGGATAAAAGGCAATATTGACAGATGTGCAGCAAAATTGTTTTTGAATGTTTATCCTGAAAATGGAAAATTGGTTTATGAATTATTTGACACTTCTGAAGTAAAAGAAATGCTGGATATTTGCAGATCTTTTCAAGAGAGAAGAAAAATAAATTGGACGCCTGAAAAATCAAAAATCTTTGCAAAGTTCGGGAGCAATCCAGGTTATTATCAGGAAACAAAAAACAAAAGAAGTTTTATTTTTAGGATAAAAAGATAAGAGTTTCCACTATATTTTTTTAATTATGAATGAAATTGTTTTAACAAAAGCTCAGCAAAAAGCTGTTGATATATCATTTAATAATTTTAAGTCAGGGAAAAATACAGTAATTGCTGGCTATGCAGGTACAGGAAAAAGTACTTTAGTTTCTTTTTTGATAGAAAAGATTGCAAAAGAATTGAACGTACATAATTATACATTTGCTGCATTTACAGGTAAAGCAGCTCAGGTATTGACAAACAAAGGCAATCCTGCAATGACTTTACATAAATTGATGTATGATCCTCATGAAGACCCTTGGGGTAATATTGTATTTGAATTAAAAGCAGACCTGCCATATGAGTTGGTTATTGTAGATGAATGTTCTATGGTTCCAATGGATATGTTGCAAGATTTATATTCTTTTGGAGTACCTTTAGTTTTTTTAGGAGATCCCGGTCAACTTCCTCCTTTTGAAAAAGAAAACGAAAATCATTTGTTGGATCACCCTGATATTTTCTTGACTGAAGTTTTGCGACAAGCTTTGGATAGTCCAATTATAAGACTTTCAATGAAAATAAGAAATCACGAATCTATAGATGGGTTTAATTTTCAGGAAGCAAAAGTTGTAAATAAAACTGGAATTACAACAAAAGAGATACTTGACGCAGATATGATAATTGTTGGAACTAACAATATGAGAAAAAAAGTCAATCGCGCTGTAAGAAAACTTTTAGGTAAAGAGGGTTTGTTTTCTGAAGAAGAGAAACTTATTTGTACAAAAAATTACTGGGAAAGAGAAAATATTGAAAACTCTTTGACAAATGGTACAGTTGGTTTTTTGAGAAATACTAAAGAAGGATTTATTCAACCGTATTCTAAACTAAAAACAAAGTTTGATGTTTTGGAAGGGAATTTTACATCTGAATCCGGTTTGAAAAAGTTTGTAAAGCTGGACAAAGTGTTTTTGAAAGATGAAGAACCTATGTTTACATTTGAGCAGAGAAAATATATGAATCGAAAAAATCTGCCAAAAGAGTTTACTTACGCTTACGCAATTACAGGGCATAAATCTCAAGGTAGTGAATGGGATAAAGTTGTTATTTTTGAAGAGTCTTTTCCTTTTGGAGAGGATCACTCAAAATGGCTTTACACCTGCGTTACTAGGGCGAAGAAAAGTGTAATTTTGGTAAGACCTTGAAAATTGTTTTCACCTAATTAAAAAAAGGAAAAATAAAAAAATGCCACGAAGAGAATCAGTATTTTCAGAATCAACATCTAAAAAGTTGTTAAAAGCAATCAGAGATATTGCGCCAATTTCAGAGGATACTCATTGGACTTTTACAGAAATTTTCGAAGATAAAGGTCTCAAGAGAATAGATAAAGAACATGAATTGGAAGCAGCTTTGTCTAAATTAAATTTTGAAATTCGGGAATTTAGAAAGATTGCGATAAAATATTGGAAGCAATACCATAGTTACGCGGCTAAAGGTCTTTAATTTTTCTTTCCATATTTAACTGGTCTTGTAACTTCATTATATTCATCTTTCCATTTTGGATTGAAGTTATAAACCTCTTTTAAAATAGGTTTCATTTCTTCTCCTCCAAAAAAAGTTACAACTCCCGCGGTTGCTTCTCTTTTTAATAAATCATCCTCTCTCCATCTCCCTTTTACTTCTGCAAAACCAAATTCCATTGTTTTGAAATCGGGGTAAAATTTCGCGTCTTTTCCTTCGGAGTTTACATAGTCAAAAGATTCCGTTAAATTACGATGACAAGAACAACCTTTAATATCGACCATCCAAATATAAAAAGCAGCTTCCCAATAAGAATCCAAAGCCATTCCTCTAAACAAACCTTTTGTACCTTGAGTTTTCCCCAATCCACATTTTGAAACTGGAGGTACTTTATATTTCGGGTTTTTTTCTTGATCCTCAAAACTTTTTATTTGTTCTTTTACTACCCAAATTGGATTTTTTGGTAAAAGTATCCTCGGGTTTACAACAGGAGGTACTTCTAATTCTTGATATAATTCCATAATGTTAAAATTTAGGATTTTTCTATTTCGAAATTATCTTTTTGTGCAGTTTTTGAGATTTTGCAATGCACGTTTTAAATTCCTTTCCTCAATCCTAACTTTAGCTTCTGCTATTTTAATTCTCTCGTTAAGAGAAAGCCTATGCTTTTTTCTACTTTCCCATTTATAGTAATCCAAAGAAGCATCCTTGTTTTCTTGAGGGTCTCTAATTCTATAAACTATTTTTAGTAAATCCAAAACTTTTTGAGGCTCGATTTCAAAAAAGAAGTCACTTCTATTAAACTGTGAATTTTCAATTACAATATTTTTATTGCCTTTTAAGTAATTAATTAAACCAATTGTTTTTTCCTTAGAGTTGTTGTTATCATTTATAAAAGGGTAAATAATTCCTTCTCCTTCCTCAAAACCTATTTGAGAAAGCATTACACTTCTTAAAGTTTCTTCTTTATTTTTAGTCTTATAGCCCAGGTCTAATTCCCAACCTTTTTCTGAGTTAAAGTATTCAGAAACTAAACCCTCTCCATTTCCAGTTTCTGATGGAAGTAAATTTGTTATTTTACCACCCTGACCAGCCGAATCAACTTCAATAATTTCATCCGAATCTTTAATCTGTGTATAAGCCTTTAAAGAGGTTTCCGCAACACATTTTGAGCTGCCAGCAGACCTCAAATTAACTCCAACTAAAAAATGTTTTTTATTTAAATTGTCTTCAGGCACATCGTAAATATTCAACACAACATTTATTGTGTATGTATTATCTGGAAAAGTACTAATACCAGAAACCCAAAATTTTGCGTATGTTTTTACACCGGGGTCTGTAAGTGGCTTTAATTTTTTTTCCCAAACATTTACAACTCCAGTGGTTGAAATTGGACTTCGATTACCATTTGAAATAAACCCAACAAGATTTGTTGCCGAAGAATTTTTGTAGCTGATTGGAAATAGATTTCCTTCTTTAATTTCATTATTTAAGTTTGAAATTGTTTGATTTGTATTTGAAGCCAATTTTTCTATTAAATCATTTGAAAGAATAAAAAAATCTGATTGATTAAAAATATCAAAATTTTTATAAAGCTTCAATTCTTTGACCATTTCTATAAGGCCTTTTAAGTCATTTCTCATAAAACAACGCCAACTTTTGCTTCTTTTTAAGATAGGATCAAACCATCTTTTGAAGGATTCCTTTTGACCTTCAGGTGCATCTCCTTCAACATTTTTCAAAGAATCCTCTCCAAAAAAATCCCCTTCGTTTGGATAGACTGCTAAAGCATTATTAATGCCAAAATATTTGTTAATCCAACTCGCTGCTTCTTTTTCTTCTGTAAGACCTCTTGCGCTGCTTCCTAATCTAGCTTCGAATCTTTTAAATGTTTTTTTAAGCTCTCCAGTTTCTGCATTATAAGGTTGTAATAGAAAAACAACATGCCTATCATTGGGTATTGCTTTCTTCAATCCTAAAAACTTATAGCATGGATTGTCTTTGTCTGCTTTATAAATATTTTTTCCTACCAATTCCTTAAAAGGGTTTTTGCCTGCTCCTTGGTTTTGGTATTTATTTTCAATATTTTTAAAAGTTCTTCCTCTATCTTCAAGGCCGTAACCATCGTAAGTTACACTTGCATATCTGTGAGAAGGAGGTATAACTTGAATAGTGTTTGGATTTTCAGTCATCCTTAAAAATTCAGTACCAAAAATACTTTTGAGGTTTATTTGAGCATCACTTCCATCTTCATTTTTAATAATGAAATCAGAAAAATTAAGATTTTTGTCCTGAATAAAAGTTTCTTCATTTTCTTTTAATTTAAAAAATTTAGCTCTCATAAATAAATTTAGTGAACACTTTCAATTGCTTTGAAAAATACAGGCTCATTTTTGCATACAGGATCAATATCTATAAAATAATACCCGTGATCAATATAAAAAGGAATCAATTTATTTTCAAATTCTTTTTGGGCGTGTAATTTAATACAGTTACAAGGGCAATTTTCTTTAATATACTTTTCAGCTCTTCTCAACAATTTTGAGCCTAAACCTTGTTTTCTATACTCAGGTTTAATTGCAAAACAATAAATCCACGCTTCTAACAAAGGGTAAGTGTTTCCATTTTCCAAATGATCAATACCTGTTTTAATTGCAAGCTGGCCAATTAACTCTTTACCTTTTCGAATACGAATAATCACATCCTTATCATTTTTCAAAAATATAAAAGAACTGTGATTCCAATCCAAACATCCTCTTATATCAAACCCCATACCAGGTTTTCTTCTAACTATTGTATACCTAAATTCTTTTGGTAATTTTGTATCAAAATTCATAATATATTTAGGCAAAGTGAACTACAGATGGGCTAAAGATCCATCAGCTTCCGTATTTACCTTTTTAAGGATGATACGAAAATTTCCTGCTTCATAGAACACTTCGGTTCTCCACAGGCATTTGTAATTTCCCGAAGTTCCCTCGGTACTATGAGGAAGTATTGAACTCCTCTGTTTATGATTTGCACCAGATAATACTGATCCCTGTGACTAACTTGGATTTCAATCATTATTATTATAGTTAGTCAATTCATCCTATTGACTAAAGATCAATAGGTTTTCTCGACTCGTTCATTATAAAAAGGAGCCTTTCCTTAAAAAAGCTCCTCTCGCTTAAAAAAGACAACTACTCTACCAAAGAATCAACACATTCCTGTACGTTTGGAATTGGAAGTATAAAACCATTCGGCAATCTTATCATAAATCCTTTTTCCTTTGTCTTAAAGAATTTATAAATTGTACCCTGTACCTTGTGCACAACCAACAAATCTTCATTGTCATCCAAAAAAAGCCAATTTTTGTTTGGTTCCACCTCAACATTTCCTTTTAGAAATTTCATTTTTCATCTCCTTCTATTTGTTTTTTCAAAAATACCAATCTCTTTTTAGTTCGCTGGTATTTTGAAAGTTCTTCTTCATATCTTACTTTGGCATTTACCATTTTGAATAAACGCTCTGCCCTTACTCTCTGATTTGTTTTTTCGTTACAAGTTTTAATATAGAGTTTGCGCTGATAATTGTAATTTTCAAAAAAAGTGTGCAAAGCTCCATCTGTTTTTGATTTCATTCTACTCAACTCAGCAAGGCATTCTTTTATGCCCTGAGATTTTAGGTCTTTTTCATGTTCCTTGCACTCACTCTCAGTTTCGAAGAAATTCCCGTCAAAAGATTTCCACATTTTCACTTCTTCCATTTATAAAATCTCCTTTTTTATACGAATGATGGCTCATTGCTCTTACTTTCATTTGCACGCCTAGCCGTTTCCGCAGAATATTGCATTGAAGCTGTCATTTGTGTTAATATAGATTCTATTTTCCTTAAGGATGCCCAGAGCTGTGTTAAATCAGGTCCAGCAGGTTTATTTTCTTTTCTTGCATCTGAAGCTGCTTTTTCAATTTGAGCTGTTAACTTAAATGCCACAGTTGAACCCGCAATTTTCTCAATTGTACTTAAATTTTCAGGATTAAAACTTGCAATTGACTGTTGCAAATTCTTCATTGCATTTGCTACATTTATTAAACCGTCTGAAGTCTGAGCCAACTCCGAAAGGCTTTTTGCTAATTTATCTACTTTAGTTGAAACGCCATCATCAAGTTTGCCCATTTTTTTAGAAAAATCTTTTACAAAGTTAAGAGCCTGATTTGCGGCTTTTATTTTATTTTTATCTACTTTTTCAAAATTTTTCAAGACTTCATTCATCTTTTTAAGAGCACCCAAGTTGCTTACAAATGCACTTCCCTCTCCAATTAAAGGAGAAATATCAGGCATTCCTAATAAACTTTTCTGAAGACCTTTCAAAGTAAGATTAAATAATGCAATATTCAAAGTTATAAGTCCTAATGGAACAACAGCTGCAGTAAGTGCTCCAACAGCCAAAAGACCTTGCATTGAAAATAATATTAAAGGAGGAATCAAACTTGCAATTGTTTTTTGTAAAGCTATACAAAGTTTTCCAAATTTTTTTATATCTGCCGCTAAACTTTCAGTATCTACGCCTTTTTCATTTATTGTTTCTCCCATTTGAGCAGCTTTTTCACTTATATCTCCAACAAGTGAATTGATTGTATCTAAAGCGTCTATTGCCTTTCCTTTGGCAAGAGCCAATTTCACACTTAATTTTGCAATTTTTATAATACCTACTGCAATTATACTAAAGGAGGTTACTATAGTTGCCATTGCCAATGCAATAACCATTGCTTTTTGAGCTTTCACAACATCAACACCTCCTTTTTCTGGGTCTACTAGTATGTCTATTGCCTTAGCCAATGCGGCAATAAATACTCCAATTACAACTAAACCTATTAAAACAAAACCTATAGCAGCAACTACGCCTGTACCTATTGCACCCAAAGCAATCATAGCAAGGCCGATTAAAACAAAAAGACCCGTTGTAATAGCAATTGCCATTACTATTTTAACTAAGTTAGGCGTTCCTCCTACATTATCTATTGCAGGTTTTAATATAAAAGATAAAAGCCAAAGCAAACCAGCTATTGCAACAACGAATAAACCTATTATTCCAATTGCAAGCAAAGCCTGAGCGAAAGATGTTTTCATAGTTTTAGCAACATTTGCCAAAAGTGTTATTGCGATTACCGGAATTGCAACAATTAAAGCCATTGCAAGGATTCCTTTTATCAAAGAACTGGTATCCATTGAACTTAAAATAATGACTAAAATAGAAACTACTAAAACCATTATTATAAATTCGCCTAAAAATAATTGCAAAGCCTTTAAAACTGCAGGATTTAAATCCCCGAATTTTTTCAAAATTGCAGTCAGCGCAAGTATTGAAACATCAATCAATACCAAAATAAGGAACATTGAAATAATACCGCTCATTATTATACTCGGACCTATAACTCCTAAAATAATAACCATAAGGGAAACTATTGTTATCATTACGGTAATTTCTCTTAAAATTAAAGAAAGTCCTTGTAAAGCGGAAGCATCTAATTTTTTTGTTAATTGAAGAATTCCAACCAAAGGAAGCAACATAAAGATATCAATCAGCACCATAATTAAAGCAATTTTAACCATGCCGCTGACTATAATATCCATAGAAATAAAATCTAAAATTACTACCAAAACGCTTATGAAAAGGAGCATAGTTGTAATTCGTTTTAATAAATTTGTAAATGCGTTTAATGTATCTGCAGGGATTTTACTTAAAGCAAAATTTGCAAGAACTGAAATGCCAACTACAAACGCAGAAACTACAAATAAAATAGCGAAGGCTTTTACAAGTCCTTTGGAAATTGTTTCTGACTTAGATTCAATAATAAATGCAGTCACTGCAAAAGCAACCATTAAAAGCGCAATTGATTTTGCTAAATCAAATATACTACCCTCTTTCTTTGGCTTACCATTTTTATCTGTTTCAAGATCACTGCCTCTATATTTATCCCCAATAACCGTGGCTATACCAAAAACAATCATCAAAAACACCATTACAGAAGCCATAGTGAGAGTGGCCATAATAACATTTTCAGGACCAAAGAAGTTAAATGCAAGTGCGAGGATGGTAATGGCAGCGGTTAATAATAAAACACCTTGTGCAATAGATTCAAGAGGACCTGCAAGTTTACTTAAATATGCTGAGAAACCTCCTCCATCCAACTTTTCTCCTTTATCTTTATTTTTATTTTCTTTTTTGGGCTTACCGGGAGCGTCTTTTACAGGTATAGCCCCGCTATCTGCTTTTTTTTGAAAATTATCTTCCAAAACACCTTTAATTTCATTTAAAGCATTTAAAAGAACATTTGTACCAGTAATAAAGCCGGCTGAAATTATTCCTGCCAAACTTACCTGAGCAGAGATTTCCTTCAAGCTACTTAATGTATCAGGAACAGCTGGGTTTGCGGCTTCTTTATATGCATCTACTTCGGATTCTTCTTGGTCACCTTCTTGGACTGTATGATTTTTATCCTCTTCTTTTTTTACAGTATTCAAGCTTTCCAAAAAAGGGCCAAACATTTCATTAAAAGAAGCACAAGTTTTTAGATAATCGAATAATTTTGTTTCGATTTCACTTGGTTCTTTCTTTTTTTCTTTTTTATCATCCTCTGGGTTTTTTGCAGGGGTTAACTTTAATCCTTTTCCTAAATCATTTATTGCATTAACAATATTATTCCCACTTTCTTCCATTTGCATCATTGAAAGATTTGAGTTTTCGTTAATAGTATTTATTATTTGTTCGCTTGAATTTTCGTCTGCCATAATAAAAATTAGTTTTGAATTAGATTTGACATTTTTCGTTTTGAAAAACTATATTGTAAAATGCAATGAAAAAGGTAAAAGTTGGTTCAATTCCGACTTCATTGCAGCAAAAAAGTACTGGGTTTTATAAGATTTTCCCAGGAACTAGGTACGCGAACGAAACAGAAATGTGGATAGCGTGTTAATCCTAGAGAATTTGAAGGTAAAGGTACTGATAATTGGAGAAGAAGGTTTAAATCAATCCCCTAGTCCTAGATTTTAAAATCGAAAAAACGCGTTGGACAAACGAAAAGCCTTTACGTATAAAAAATGACGACACCTCGCTGAGTAACTTTTAAAAAAGTGAAAAGGAAAACGCTGGTAACGACTGAAAAGTCAAGAAGGAGTCCCAGAAGCTCGGTAATGCCATAACCGACAGTATGGACCGTAAGAGAGTTACAGGGGCGCGACAGCCTGACATTGGCTAGACAGGGCTGCACCCTGCTTTTGAAAAATCTTTTTTTGTATTTTAACCCCCTCGAAAAAGAGGGGTTTATTTTTGCAAGAATATACATAATTTCAGCCTATATTTTAATTTGGAGGTAATACCTAAAAGTTTAGGATTTATGAATTTATGAAAGAATACTATAGAGTTGAAAAATCAGGAGGGAAATTCTCTCTAAAGAATTGCAGAATCCTTTCTGATAAGGATGTAAAAATAAATGATAGAGTAAGAACGGTTTCCGGGAAAAAGATTCCTCTTTTGAAGGAGGGGCGTGTTGTACGTATTTTTCCAAATAAATATGGCAGGGGGCCTGGAAATAACCCGAGTTTGTTGATAAAGTTGGATGATGGAACAGAAAGCTGGACGACAGGAAGAAATGTAATAAACCTTGAACATACGGGAGAAGAAGGTATAAAAGAGTTTGAAAATGAAATTGACGCACTTTTTTATATACAGAAATTGAATGCTTGAAAAAGGATTTTTAAATGTTGACAAAAGAAACCAAAAAAAGATTGCGCAGGTTTAAGTTAGCCGCTCAAGATCACTTGCAATTTTTGAGAATGGAAAAATGGAGAGCAAATGACAAAGATGAAGAAAAAATTTTGGATTTGCGTATTTCCGAAGTTTCAAAAAACATTGAAACAATATACCGCAAATTGAATTGGTAGATTTTCTATATTTTTTCTCAAAAAGGAGAAATTAAATGGAAGAAGATCTTAATGTAAACAATGCGGAAGAGTTGCTTGAGGAAAGCCTAAAAATCCTCTCAGATAAAAAGGATACTCAAAAAGCACTAAAAGATTCTGTTTCAAATATACTTGAACAAACAAGCGGAGATAAGTTTTACTGGGGAATCGTTTCAAAAGTTTACGCAAACAAAGGAAACGGTTGGATTGGAGGAGACCCTTTGAATTTGGATAAAGAGGAACCTCATAAAGATGTAATTTCCGGCACGTTCAAAAAACTTGCAGAAACAATTGATGCTTTTGTAAGGTTCAATCAGCTTGAAAAACTGCAAGAATACTTTGATGCACTTGCAGATAAAGGTATTAAAATTGAAGTTGACGAAAGCAAGTTTGAAAAGTATGGAACTGAGGGTTGTGATGTAGATGATTTCTTGGATTCTCAAAAATCTTATATCAAAACAATTGCAGATTTTTCAGATGAGTTGAAGAATGTACACGCAGTAAAATCAGAGGAGCTAAACTTTGCGCCTGCTTCTGAATATCTTGGGCTTCTTGGTATTTACAAAAAAGGCATTGAAGGAAAAGATGTAGAGGATGCGGTACAGGATAAGGTTACGCATTGCGAATGGACCGAAACCGCGTACAATTTGGTAAAAGAAAAGATTGATTCAAGTTTACCTCAGTAATTGAGAAAAAATAAAAGGTTATCAAAACGATAACCTTTTTTTAATTTTCACTCATCATCACTTAGAGATTCTATTAAATCATCTCCAATTGCTTTTTTAAAAGCCTGCTGGAAAAGGGTTTTTGTTTCATTCTCACCGTACTCGTAAGCAAAGTTGACAATATCATTCAAAAGATTTAAACGCTCTTTTTGTTTTCTTGAGATTGCTTCATTTACTCTTCTTTTTGAGAGTCTGGATTCATTAAGAGGGTAATCCTGCAGTTTTTTACTTTCTGTGAAAACTTTTCTGCCAACATAATAATCCCCTGAATCTTTTTCAATTGGTATTTCAAATCTTTGACCTGTTTTAAATTTGATTACAATTGAATCTCCGACTAAATCAGCCGTTGCATTTTTATCATGAAAAGTCCAGGAATTATTACGAACAACTTTTAAAAGTTCTTCAGGGCTTCTTGCACTTGGCATCATATCAAGATCTATAAAAGTATCCGAAATTAATTCATTTGGGTCATTCTGCATTTTTGCTATAGTAGTTTGTTTCATTTATTTTTTCCTTTTATAAAAATTAGTGAAAAAAGGAAAAGATACAAAAAGAAAACCCTATATTATAAACACAGAGGTACGAACAAATGGCAAAATATAATTACGTTCTTGAAGAAACAAAAGATGCGGGTAGTCTTTACGCTTATTGTGATGTTTTCAACTTGCACTTTATTCGTTTTGAGAAATGGAACAGCGGAATTGCTCTTATTGATCTCGAAAGAGGCAAAGCAATTTTCAATGGCCAAAACGGCAAGTCATACATCTTTTATGAGGATGTTCCTGAAGATTGGATTGAAGTACAGTACAAAAGATGTGTTGACAAATACAGCCCAATTTCTTCTTACGCTGCTAACAGAATTAAGTTCGACAATGAAGCTGCAGTAAAGAAAATTGTAGATAAAAAAAGAGCTATGGATTACTAAAGGAGGAAACAAATGGAGTTGGAAAAAATTAACAGCTTTGTAAAGAGCGAAGACCTTTTTCCTGAGTTTGATAAGTCAAATGCGGTTGTTGTAAAAGATGTTGGATATCAACATGCAGATTTATTTCTTTCAATTTTGAAGGAAAAAGGCATAAACATTTCGCATAGCTTTGTGGTAAAAGGGCTTTACATCAATCTTTATTTTGGATCGGTGTTCTTTAATGACTATAAAGACTTTTTGATTTTCCAGTTTGCAGATGAAGAGAGTGAAAAGCTTTTCTTGAAAGAATTCAATGACAATCAGAAATGCCAGGTTGATTGGAAGTCTTTTGTTGAGGATTTAAAGTCATAAGTCTCCTATATTTTGTAACATGAAATATTTTATTGTAATAGATATGCAGAACGATTTCTGCACCGGCGCTCTTGCAAACCCTGAGGCAGTAAAGATTATTCCGAATATAAAAAAGGAATTGATCAATTTTATTGAAAAAGAAAACGGGGTTGTAATTTTCACAAGAGATACTCACGGTTTTGATTATTTGGAAACACTTGAAGGTAAAAATCTTCCGGTTGTTCATTGTATTCAGGGTACAGAAGGCTGGCAGATTGTTCCTGAGCTTACAGAGGTACTTGATAAATACAAGCCAACCGCAAGAATCATCAACAAAAACCGTTTTGGATATGACAATTGGAAAAACATACTTGAACCTTTTTCAGAGGTTAAAATAATGGGTACGGTTTCATCCATTTGTGTCGCAGCAAATTTTTCAGCTATAAAAGCTCTCCCGGAAATGGATATTACTGTTCTTAAAGATTGTTGTGCAGATTTGAGTCCTGAAGGTCAAGATGCAGCTATGAAAGTTATGGCAGCTCAGCAAGCAAAAATTGTATAGGGGTTTTGAATGTTTGATTTGGATAACTTTAACAAACAAGCGAGTCAAATGAGAAGACTTGCAATTTCTCAAAACTTGATTTGGTTTATAGAGGGCACTATAATTGAAGCTTTGATTGGTTTGATTGCAGCTGCAATTGTTTGTGCTTTATTCAAAAATGTAATTTTTCCGAATTTTGAAAGCATGAAGAGTTATGAAGAGGTAATCACCTTCAAAAACTGTTTTTATGTACTTTTCGGGATTCGTTTTGTAATTCGCTATTTGGTAAGCGGATTCTGTGGATTTGTTACAACTAAAAAAGGAGAATAAAAAAATTGAAAAAGATTTTTGTAATTTTGGGAGTATTACTCTTATTGGTAAGCTGCAGTGGAAATTTTGCGGCAGAAAATAATTTCTATAGAGAACAAAGAACAGCTCAATTTCAGTCTGAGTATGCAACAACTGTAAACAAATTAGAAATGAAAGAGGGTAATTTTAGGACTCTCAGAAGAGTTACTTTTTACAATGTTCGTCTCGGTGAAATTGTTTTTGCTTGTGAGGGATATTGCCATGTTCAGGTTGATAGGGATGGTGATATTGAGATTGTGGTTAAAACTGGTCCTGAAGAATATTTAAGGCATTATTTGGGACAGAAGCAGGATATTACATATTTCAGTGAACAGCTGAAACCGGTTGAAGTTTTGGATTACAATCATTATACAATTGTTTGGAATCCAAATAAATGGATACCTCGGTTTGATACAGATTTGCATTAAAAAGGAGGAAATTATGGGAGAGCGTGCTTACATTATTGTAAAGAAGTATGTGTCAGGGCCTCAAGAAGGTCAGTCTGAGATTTGTGAAGTTTTTTCAAACAAAGAAAAAGCAAAACGCGAGATTGATAAATTGACCTCTCAATTTATTGAAAACGAAGAGTTTGATTTTGTAATTGAATCTTACGATGTAATTTCGTAAAGAATTTTAAAGGCCTTGTAAAAAAGGCCTTTTTCTTTGCTCAAAAACTTATTTTATTTATGGATAATTTAAAGAAAATAGGATTAGCTATCAGCAGTCCTTTGTTAGGTTTAACGGTTTGTAATTATCTTCCCTTGAAAGAAAATGAAAATACAGAAGATGTAATAGAAGAAAAAGAAAAATTAAAAAAGAGTTTGTTGGAAGTAAATGTTCTCTTTGAGAAAAATAATGTGAAGGAAATTCGCGAAAATATTCCTTCACTTATAAAAACTTTTGAGAATCATAAAGAATTTTTTGAATTCAAACTTTTTGAAATGAACTCAAATCTTTTTGAAAGGTACAATGCTTTTCTTGAAAAGATGATTGAAATACTCAAGATACTGAAGTGATTTCAACTTCATTTGTAACAGTGTCAATTATTGCGTAAAGATTGTTTTCAGGGCTATCAATAAAAACATATTTACAATTCAAATTCTTCGGTTCATATTCTGCTTTGTATTGATATTTATAAAATTTCTTTTCGTCATACCAATCTTTTGCATTAACAACTCTACCTTCAAGATTCCAATAACCCCTTGAATCTTCGGTAAGTACTGTATGTCCAACACACTGATTATAACCCTCAATTCCAAAACGAATTAAAGAAGGAGGTCTAATCCACGTACAGCTTTCTCCTTCACTATTTCCATATGGATCAAAACTGTTATGATTGAAGTATTTCAACTGTTTTGTTTTGAAGGCTTTATTTACATCTTCAAGTTTCCAAAATACATCTTTTCCGTAATAATTACCTAAAGGAGCATCAATCCAGTTTTGAGTAACTCCTGCATGAGAAAAAATCCAATTATCAACAACTTCAATTGCTTGAAAAGAATCAAAATGTTTGTCAAAAAATTCCTGAATATCAGCTGCAACATAAAATTGATGGCCGCTTACATTTGAATCTGCACCGTATTTAGTTGCATAACTAAGGTCGTGATTTCCTAGTAATAATTTCACAGGTATTTTACTTTCTTCTTTTTTTTTCAAAACTTTCTGTAAAAGACTTTTCTGTTGTATCCAATTATTCCCTTCAACATGAGAATCAACCCAGTCACCGAGCTGTATTATTTTTTTAACACCTTTCTTTTCAAGTTCATCCCAACTTTTGAGAATAATATCATTCCCGTGTGCATCCGGTAAAACACCTACTTTCATTCTTCATCCCCCATTCTACAATCAAGAAAAGCGCTTTCCAACATAGAATTTAATTCAAAAGAATTCCCCTTATCATCTGTAAGCAATTTTTCTGCAATGTTTACTACTGTGGTTAATTTTTTATCTCTCTTCCAAACCTGCAAAATACTAACATAAATTAAAAATTTCAAAAAGATCAAATCTGCGTTACGAATTTCTTTTATTTGTTTTAAGAGTTCGCATTCTTTTTCTATTTTTTCCAAAAACATTTCATGGTAAACTTCCTGATCTTTGCCGCGCTCTTCACTTTCTTTTTTCAAATATTCCTGATATGAAAGTAAAGTTTCTCGCGTAATTGCATCTGAGTTACTTTGATCAGAAAAAACATCTTCCAAAGAAAAAGGAGTTACATTTGCGTTTTTGTTTTTGAAATAATCAGAAAGTACTTCGGTTACTTTAAAAAATAAAACACCGGAAAACGAAGCTCCAATTATTGGATTTTCATTTCTAAAATATCTCTTTAAGAAATTCTCTGCAGCTGTTTCAGCCATTGACTCAATCTCAAGAGGTTCAATAAAATCTGAAGTACCTTTCAATCTTGCTTTTAGGTGGGATTCTGCATAAATTGCCAACTTTGATTTGAATTCTTTTAATACGCTTAAATCTTTATCAACTAAAAGTCTTCTTTGCAATTCCTGCAATTCAATTTCAATTTCTGGGGGATTTTCTTTATAATAAAAGTTGTCTTTTTTAAATTGGTTATACTCTTCAGGAGTATAAAATCGAATATCAATAATCATTTTATAAAAGTTCCTCGTTTTCTTAAAAAATATAGAAAACGAGAAACTCAGATTATTTTTACTTAAAATGCCTTACCTGAAAGGCATGTCTTTTCACCGGATTTTATCAAAACTACCGTATCTTCAGAGTTGTCGAATTCAAAAGTAATTGAAACTCCTCCATCAATAATATTCTTCAAAGTATTGATTGGAAGTTCTGTATTCCAAGTTGAAAACTTTTCAGGGTCAGGCTCTTCTTCTGCAACTGCTCCAATGTTAAAACTTGCAAAGCGGTCTTCACCTGCATCTGCATTCAACTTAATTGAAAGTCCATCCCCGTTTTTGTACAGATGCAACATTGGCTTTTTAATATCCATAAAGTTCTGTACACTTCTCAAATACTCTCCAATTACCTGGAAGAATTCTGCGGAATCCAAAACTACACTTTCAGCACCTGTTTCTTCTGTTGGCAAAATACCCTGCAAATCCTCATCTGAAGGGTTGTCGTCAGTTGCTTCAAAAATACTTGAAACATTTCTTACAATCTCATTGCCCTCAATTTTACCCTTCAAAATTGTATGAGCATCAGTAAACTCTACATCTACTGTATCACAATAATTCAAAATGTTTTTAATCTTTGTTGCAATATAAACATTGATGAAAATATTATTCTCACCCTGAATTTCCTCTGTAATAGGAGTTCGGAAAATAAATGAATTTTCCCTGTATGTAATCTTGCCATCCTCAATAAAGAATGTTGCATCAAGATTGCTTGTATTTTCAAGGTACTTCAAAAGTTCTGAAGTTTTTTCAAGTCTAAAACTTGAAATAGGTGTTTCTTCCTGATTACAGGTTTTTTCAAACTGCTCAAGATTTGATTCAATTTCTGACTGAGAGGATTCATAAGATTCCTGCAATTTCAGCGTACCTTTGCGGATTGTTACTTTGTTTTCCCCAAAAATAAAATTCGTCCCTGCTTCCTGCATAAACTGCAAAAGCTTTGGAGAAATTGAAACCAAAAGGTCTGTACCTTCTGAATTTGGATCCAAAGGAGCAGGGAGCTTAATTCCGGAGAATCTCGAAGTTGGGGTTGCACATTCAAAAACATTACAATCCCAATGCTTTTCCTTTTTTACACCCTTCAAAACCAAACCCGTTTTGTTTTTTGAAACATTCTTCAAATATGTAAAAAAAGCCTGCGCTTTATTTCCGTTGAGCTCCGAAAATGTTTCGATGTCAATTGAAAATTTTTTATCCATTTTCTTTTCCTTTTCAATAAAAATTATTTGTTTTACAATATAGAAAGCCTGTGAAAAGTGGAGACTAATTTTTTGTTAAAAAAACACCCTCTAGAAAAAATCTAGAGGGTTTTCACTTTTTTTAATTCTCACTTATTTTCAAATCTTCAAGAAAAGCCGTCTGTATGTAATACAATCTGCCATCCTTTTCTACTTTTGAAAGTTCATTGAGTTTTTCTTCAGCATTTTCCTTTTTGTAAAAAACGCTGTTTATCCAAACCGACTCGTCTTTATGTCCATAAGAGTACAGGACATACACTTCTGTTTTTTCGTCCATTTATTTTGCCTCCAAAATATAATTCTTTATTATAGAAAGAATTACAGAATTATTCCCTTCATACACTTTTTAAGTCCTATATTTAAAAGCATGATAAAGATAGCATGTATTGGAGCGCCAAGCACTGGTAAATCTACAACAGCCTCAGAGCTGAAAAAAATTGTAGAAAAAAGGAACGTTGTTGAGTATATATCTGCAGGTCAGTTTTTGAAATCTTGCGGGTATGGAATTAACGAGGATGGATCAAAGGCAACAGGAAAAGCCTGCGTTCTTTTCCATAAAATCTCAGTTGCAACAATGGATTTGATTGAGTCAAATGATATAATGGTTTTACCTAGAACTATTATTGACCCAATTGCGTATGATGATATTGAGGTTTCTGAAGAGGATGTAAAAGAGTATTTTTCTCACGTTGATTTTGTTTTTTATTTTCCAATTGAAACAAAAATTGAAAAACGCGAAATGAGAACGGATAATGAAGATTTTCGAAGTTCAATTGATGTAAAATTGAAGGAACTTGCCGCAAAGTATGGAATAAAATGGATTGAATTAAAAGGCAATCCTCATGAAAAAGCTGAAAAAATAAAGTCTTTGATTTCTGAACGGGAGTAAGTTTTTTTAAAGGGCATAAGGCAGGTTGGTTTTTGGCTAATCTGCTTTTGGGAGTTTTTATGGTAAATGTAGAATCTTTAATTCAGGAAATGATTGAAGATATAAAAGGTTTTGATGAAAAGAGCCGAAAAAGCAAGAAAAACATTCTAGAGGTTTATAATGCAAAAATCAAAGAAGCGGAGAAAGTGAATGCAGGAGTTGTAGATAGAGTAAAGGAAAAAGCCGAAAGTTTTAGTCATAAAGCTGATATTTGCTGTTTTTTGGTATTTATTCCTTTTGTAGTTTTAATTCATCTTTTGAAACTTCCCCCTTGGAGTTATCTTGTTAGCGCTTTGTTTATATTTATTGTATTTATCTGTATTATAATCCTTGGCTATAAACATATTGTAACTAAAGGTATTAAAGAAGAAAACGAAAATTTCACCTATCGTATTATTTGTACTCTAATTTGTCAATATGTAACGGAAAATATAAACAAAACAATGTACAAAAATTGTTATAAAAAGATTTGGGAAGCTTATGAAAAACTGCAAAAAGATGGAAAAGCTGAAGATTTTGAAAAAGCAATAAAAGAAGTTGGTTTAAGAGAAATGCTGGAGAATTTGGATGAGGAAAATTAGAAACAATTTCATCAAAGAGTCATTCACCTGTAGTAAGCTTTTTAATCCTTCAATCACTGTAAACGCTTACAAAGTTTTGAATAACTATAAAGAAACTTTGAAAATATTTACAAATTTGGAAAAGAAACTTTCTGAAAAAGGCAGAACTGTTGGTTCAAAAGAATTGACACAGTATCTTCAAAAATACAACAATAAGGATTCCTTGCCTGCTAAACACTTGATTATGTTTAGCGGGGGTTATGATTCTCTTTCTTTAGCTTTAAGATATTTGGAAAAAGGGGAAAGTGTAATGCTTTTTTCTTTGACATTTGATCCAGATATGACTCCTTTTGTTTCTTTGCAGGGAATTATACTGAATTATCTTTATCCAGGCCTAGTAAAAGGCATTCATTTTCTAGGTAATGGTCAATTTGCAGATCCTTGTATTGAACATGTAAATGGAATGGTTCAGCAACCTTTTACAGCTTTTTTTGCTGGAAGAATTAAAAACGAAATTTTGGAAGAAGCTGAAACATTTGATTGCGCATATTGCATGAATGATGATGCACTTTCTTTTGAAGAGGAATTGAAAACAATTTATGAAACTCACGTCAAAAGCCGAATTTTCAGTCCTTCAAAGTTTCCAAAATTAACTTTTCCTTTAAGAAAAACAAAACATATAAACAACGTTGAATA
>CAMPAL010000014.1 GCA_946631855.1 uncultured Treponema sp.
AAAGGTATCCCAGTCACCAGCCCAGTAAATTGATGAATAACTGTTATCTTTACTATATGCAGTTGTTTTATCTGAATTACCACCCATGCTGTAAAAGAGACCACCGTTTGCAAAGGCATAGTTCAACATACCTGTTACCTGGTTTACTTCCATATTTATACCGGTTGCAAGACCATTAATAGGAGTTGCGGCACGGTCATTGAATTCCCAGACATCAAAGTAGACATTATCAGTTAAGATATTGTTTGTATCTCCGTTTGCCTGGCGGTTGTAACAATTTACATAAGCAGAGCCGTTTGCACTTGCAGTACCCTTAGCATCATTATTATTAATATTATTTAATACAGGCAATCCACCAACAGTAAGATTCAACTCACCTGTTGCAAGTTTTGCTACATTAAAGGTCAATTGACCAGCTGTATTATTTGTAATACTTAAAAGAGCTGTTTCATTTCCAACAGTAAAGGTATTGCTTCCACTTGTAATTTTTGCCGAATTATCATTCAAATTGAAGCCATACAAAATTACATCTTCTGAAGTAGAAGTTTTTAATTCAATACTTGAATCTATATTTGATACTACTGACTGAACAGGATAATGACCTAAAGCAGTTCTGTTATATACAGACCAGTTCGAAGACTTATTCTTAGCAAGGTTTGTATAAACCTTTGTAATATAAGGCACAACATCCATCTTATAGTATCCGGTATTTGTTGTTGAGTTTGTCTGAGTTTCACCAGGAGTACTTGATGCAGGATCTGTATATGACAGTGTTGCTAAGTACTTTGTAGTTCCATCAATACTTGTTAATGTTCCGTTAGTGTTGTCTGTTGTTGCAGAAGGGATACCAAAGTTTGTTGCAGTCATTGTAACTTCTTTTTCGGTTCCTGTTTTTGAAGAAAGAATTACTTCTGTATCTATGTGAAGTTTCCAGCTTACAGAATGTCCGTCTGCATTTATAGTCTGGCTTCCTTTTACAAGTTCGAACCAGAATCCATTATCAGCAAAATCTGCTTTTGCATACTTAGATTCCAGAAGTCCACTTGTTGATGAATATTCTGCAACATCATATGAAGTTCCAAAAATAGAAGCTGATAATTTTGCAAGAAGTTTTGTATCCGAAGCTACTCCTTCAATTGTAATTTTTCCTGAAACTTTAGGGTCTAAATCATAAAGTTCAGTCTTTGTACTTGCAAAAGTTGGAGAAGGTAAATCACCCTCAAGTTCGATGTGTCCCTTAAGATTCTTGAATGAAGTTACTTCCGAAGAATCATAAATTGAGTTATCTGTAAGAGAAGTCCAATGGAAAGGTTTAATTGAAGCTGTTGGAGTTCCTACACTTGCAGCCTGAATTGCAAAATACATAGTAAGACTTGCATTCTGACTATCAGAGAATTTGGTTGTACCTTCTGTTTCATCCCAGAAAGTAAATTCAAATGGAATACCAGTTGTCGCATTAGTTGTATCACCAAAACTCAAAAGATCTCCCAGCTGAATATTAATATTGCCTGTAACAGCAGTATAATCTGTTGAACCAGCACTTATAAAGGCGGTTTCATTTTCACCTTCTTTTACAGTACTACCATTTGTAACTTTGTAAGAATAATAGATAGAATCATTTCCACCTACAATTTCTGGCTGAATAAGAGTGTAACCTCGCAAAGCTGCAATAGGAGCATCTGCACTTCCGTAAGTTTCTGAAGTTGGCAGAGGATTCTTTGCATTAGTATTTACAACCTTTGAATCAGGATTATAAATATAAGCCCCGGAAGTAGTAGTTCCAGTGTAATAATCTGAGTAAGATCTGCTTGCTGCATAATTATTGATTGTTTCACCATCGTCTGTTACATCACCGTCGCCGTTGTAGTCTGTCTTAATTACAGCACCAGCAATTCTTGGACGATTATTAATAATCTTTCCACTTACAGAATCTTCTTTATAATTTCCAGCCTTGTCGAATACTACATAGCAAAGTTCTACAGGACCGTCTGCAATATTTTTAGAACATACGTTAGCATTCCAAACCCATGTTGTACCAGTATTATCAACACTTTCAATCATGCGGTCGCCATCGTCACGGGTAGGACTTTCGTAATATCCATCATCCTGAATATCTCCGGAAGAAGGTGCTGACTCTACTTTTGTATTATCAACAATTCCAGCGATTGCAACATAAGCAAGACTTATATTTTCTGAAGAAAGGGCTGTATCCACAGTTACAGTTGTTCCTTCTACGCCTGTAATCAGATAAAGAGCTCCACCTATTTTCATAAGTGCATTTGTTCTGATTCCTGTAGTATCGCTAACTCCAAATGAATTTCCAGAAATTGAATTAGCTGTAATAGATTTACGATACCAGTAAAGATTGCTATCTTTTACAATTGTATTTTCAGCAGTAGAAGTTTCTGAACCAAGGGAAGGAACAGTAGCTCCTAATTCAATCTTATTTTCTGTTTTAGCTTTGAGAATATCGTAAATGTTGCTTCCACGCTTAAAGTAGAAGGCTGTATAAGCAAAACCTGCCTGTTTAGCTCCAGATGCAGATGTTTCTTCATATACAGAAGAACCAAAAGAATACCAGCTGTTATTCTGATAAATTTCTTCGCCAATTGAGAATGCCGAACTTGTATGAGGTGCAAGTTCAGGCTTTGTATTATCATAATTAATAACAAGATCTTCAGAACCTGTATGTGTTGTACCTTCTGCATTATCTGTTGCTTCTACCTTAAAGCTTAAAGAACCAACTCCAGATGAAGTTGAAAGCGGATACTTAAATTTAACAGTCTTTCCACCACCTTCTGCATCTTCAATAGAAACCTGGTCAGCATAAGTAGCAATTTTTTCACAATTAGAAATGAGTGTAACATTATTTACTATAAGTTCTTTAAGACCCTGTTTATCAGTTACAGTTCCTGTTAAATACCATGAATCTTTAACGAACATATCCTTGGTATAAGTTTTTTCTGCAGTACTATCAGTTGTAAGTTTAGCATCGCTAGACTGAACGAGTACCAAATCGCTTATTACAGGATTATCAGCATCGAATGAAACATAACGTTCTGCTTTCTGGCTGAACTTACCATCTCCATCACGGGCGTAAACTCTAATTGCAATAGGATTGTTGTTTACTCCGTATGGAGGGTCAAATTCAAACAGGTTTCTTGTATCAGTTTGTTCTTCGCCTGTTTCATCTGTATAAGTAGTCGTAATAGTTTGAACTACTTTATTAATTGTAATATTCCATGAAGCACCATTCAAAGTTGCAAGAGCGGCATAATCATCGGCAGATTCACCAGTACCAAGACTTTGTCCGCTTACCCAGGCAGTATTTGTTCCACCAACTACATAGTCACTTCTCTTATAAACAGAATAACCATTAGCTGCCATGTAATCCAAATCTTCTTTTGTAAGTGTCATAGAAATTGAATCAGTAGCACTGTCATAAGTAGGAGAAGTTCCATAAGTTGTAGTATCTTCTGCGGCACGGTGAGTTGTAGACTTAATCTGAACCCATACAGAGTCTACTCCCTTGTTTGTACCTTCAGTATCAGAAGCAGTACCATAAATACTTACCTTTCCACCCATTGTTCCATCATTTTCCAAAGGATAACTGAAACTGATAGAAGGTCTGTCTCCCTGAGGGTCAATATAGATTGGATAAGAGGCGTGATTAACATTTCCTACAGCATCTATTGTTTTTAAGTGAAGATAAAGAATAACAACATCGTCAAATGAACTTACAATAGAGTCTACTGCCTCATCTGTTGAATCTTTGTTAGCAATTTTATAATCGATGATGTATTTATTTAAACTCTTGGCACAAGTTCCGCTTCCAGTGAAATTATTAAAATTGATTGTCCATTTTGTAGAAGCGTCTGTTACCTGAATCCAATCTTCAGAATCGACACTATATTTTTCGCCATCTGCATCTTCATCTTGTGAGTCTGAATCTCCATTAAGCCAGCTGGTTATTTTTGCACCATTAAGGACGTCCGGATTTGTAGAGCTTGGAGAAACTGCATAATACAAGGTTGCAATTTCTGTTAAATCTCCGTATGAACTTACATCACCACTTACTGTTGCACTTGATAAAGGATAAGAAACTGTTGCTGTAGATGGAGTATTATCAACTACAACATCAATTAGATCAGTTTTTTCAAGACCAGCAGTATCTGTTATTGTAAGTGTGGCCTTTAAACTCTGACTATCAAGATTTTCAACAGACACATCAGGAATTGTCCAGGTACTGTAATATTTATCATTTGTTCTTTTAGAACTTTCTGTTGAATCTGGTGTAGAAACAGTAGTTGTGTTTTCACCAACTGTCAGACTTACCGAAGCAATTCCGTTTTCATCACCAGCAGTAAAGTTCAATCTAAACTTTGTACGTTTACCACCAACTGTAGCTAAAGATTCTGAATAAGCGGTATAAGCTGTTCCGTCCCAATATGAGAATCTAAGGTTTTCATACACAGGAGAAGTTTTATCAACCTTCATATAAACAGGAATTCCTGAAACAATAGAATTAGTTCCGTCTGAAAGTTTTGGAGTTGTCAAAACACTTGTTGCTGTTGCAGAAACTTCTGAAGTAAATTCTGTTGTAGAAGCTTTATCAACAACCTGGAAATACAAGGTTGAAGCACCTTCTCTTAAAGTAATACTCCATGCTCCATTATTTACAGTAACAGGAGTCCAGTTTGCGGCACTAAGATCTGTTTTATAGCTTAAAGAAGTAACTCCATCATCATCAGAGATAATTCCAAGCAAAGTTGTTGAATTCTTTAACCAAACAGGAGCTGAAGCAGACATTCCATTGATTGTAAGGTTTGTAAAGGTTATAAGAGGTCTGTCTGAATCCTGATTTACATACAGAGTAAGAACATTCGAATCTGAATAAGCATTTGAACCAGTAGTATCTCTTTCTTCACCAGAGTTTCCAGTATTTCCTGAATCATCACTTGCAGAAATACGGAAGTCGTAAGAAGTTGGATCATCATCAAAAACTTTTGTTCCGTCTGATTGTACTGCATTTACTGTATCAATTGAAACTGACCATGAAGTTGTTCCTGTAAGAGCTACAGGATAATCAAGCCAGGTTGTATCTGAAGATTTTTTATACTGCAATTTTACAGAGCTGAGACTTCTGTCGTCGGAAGCAGTACCACTTAAAGTAAAGGTCTTATTTACATCAATAACAGTATCTGTAGTTGTCAGAGCATCTGTAACAGCATTTATTGTTGCAGAAGGATATGTATTATCAAGCTGCATCTGGAAAGCATCGAATTTATAAGAAGTATTTCCAACCTTATCTGTAATTTCTACGACAACTTTTCCAGTAGAATAATCTTTCGCTTTAATTGTGATTTTCCACAAACCAGCATAATCACCTGTAGTTTGCAATTCTCCATCGTCAGAAGTGAGGGCTGACTGAGCATTTGTTCCAACCTTATAAAGTTTTACACTACCAATTCCAGAAGAAGCATTTGCCACACTTTTATCTGCTGCAGAAATGTACAAATCTTTATCATCAGTTCCATTTACATAAACAGTTGCAAAATCGGAAGTCTTATCTCCAACTTTTATTACCTCTGCTGTATCTGGAGATTCTGTATCTATATAGTAAGAACGGTAATACAGATTGTCATTTTCGCCAATTGTATTGCCTGCCTTATCTTTTACTCTGAAATAAACAGTATCAAGACCGTCTGAATCAAAACTTACGCTTCCTTTATAAACAGAATTTGTTGAATCAAATGTAAGATCTGTCCAGTTTCTGTTTGCATTTGGATTAGTACTGTCATAAGCAACTGTAGAATAAGAAATTGAATCTACTCCACTACCATTTATATTATCACTTGGACTAGCAGAAACTTTAATTGTTCGAGTTTTGTACCATCTTACAGAATCTATATCTTTATAATCTGATGTACCATTTGTTACTGAAACTGCTGTAGATTCCAAAACAGGATTTACAGTATCAATTGTAATTTCGCGGGTCTTTATTGTAGTTTTATCAGCCTTATCTTTTACTGTGATTGTGAAAGTATAAGTTCCATCTGCAAGGCCCGAAGTTCCTACTGCAAAAGTTTTTGTCCAGGTAACTTTACTTGAATCAGAAATAGCAGTAGCAAGAGTTCCGCCTGTTACAGAAACAGTTGAATCAGTATCATCAGTTGAGTATGTATTTGTTCCGTCAGAAACCGAAATAGACTTAAGTCCATTTAAATCCCATGCAGTTCCTGTAAGAGTAATGTTTGAATTTGTTATAAGAGTATCTGTTACTGTTGTAGAAGTTGGATTTGCAGTATCCACTCTGATATAGCCTCTAGAAACTGCACTCACAAGACCATTTTTATCGACAGCGACATAATAAAGATATTTTACAGAACCTTCTATTCCAGTAAGGTCCAAATCTGTAGTCCAGCTTGTTGAACCTGTAGCGGCTGTCCATCCATTACCAGTCCAGGTTGCTGCTTCTGTTGGATTACCAGAAGTTGGTACAGCTGGGGCAGTTTCAGAAGTACTAAGCTGATAGTAAACACCACTTGTTCCTGAATCATCACTTGCACTTCCCTTTACAGTTACTTTTGTACTGTTCTGGTATGAACCATCACTTACATCTGGAGTAATAATTGAAACTTCAGGAGCAGTTGTATCTAACTGAACTGTACGGCTAACAGAGCCGGTTTTTCCAGCCACGTCTTTAGCAGTAATTGTATATTCGTAAGTTCCGTCCCCAGCGACAGAGCCTTCTATAGCGACGGTGTAATAGCCTTCTGAGTCGGCAGAAGAAACTGAATATCCATTACCGGCTCCGGCTTCAACTTTTGTCAAAGCAACAGAATCTTTTGTAACAGTTATTGTATAAGGTTCTGTTGTATCAAGTGCATTAGTATCTGAAGGTTTAAATTTGAAACTATATGCAGAAGTTTTTACCTGTTTAAGACTTGTAGATAAATCTGCATCATCAAGTTTTGTTTCAATTGATGGAGAAGACTGATCTACAAAGAATTCTCTGTATACTGAGTTAGATTTGTTTCCAGCCGCATCTTCTGCTTTTACGTGCAGATAATAATGACCTTCATAAAGACTAACCAAAGTATCAGTGATTGAGTTTGTACCGCTTCCTTCGTTTAAAGTAACGCCTAAGTTCCACTTACCTTCTGAAGCATCCTGAGCATGCCAGTCGGAAGCAGCAGGTTCGGCAGAAGAAGCTGTAATTGCATAATTCAAAGTAGAAATTTTAGATTTAGTTTGATTTGAACCAGCGGCAGCATCGTATGCAGTACCGGTGAAAGTTTCTGAATCACCACTGACAGAAACTGCTGTTCCACTTGAAGAAGCCGGTTTTGTAATTGTAAGTGTTGATGGTGCAATATTATCAAACTTACATGTGATAGATTTAGAATTACTACTTGGATTCCAGTTTGCATCAAAAACTTTGTAGTAATAAGTTTTATCTGAAGTCTCGCCTGTGATAATATCTTCAATTTCTTTTTCAGAAGAAACTGCTACCAGGGTGGATAAAACATTTCCACCAGCATCTGTATAATTTAAGCCTGCAACAGGAGTTTCTGGTTTAGTTGCTGGATAATCATCTGTTGTAAAGTCACTGCCTTCTTTTCTGTACAAATAGAAAGGCGAATCTGAAGCTTCAATTTCTACAATATTTTTCCATTTTGTTTTAGTAGAAGTAGCTGAGTTTGAAATATATTCACCAACAGCGGCATCTGAATCAGAAGTTACGGCAGTTACAGTAAGCACACTAGGAGCGGCAGTTGTAACTCTTACAAGGAAAGGACCTTTTGTTACAACAATTCCGTTTGTATCTGTTACTACAGCTTTAAGCCAGTAATAACCTGCTTCACTTGGCAGATTATATGTAACTGTCATCTGGGTAGAACTTCCACCATCTGTTGTTTCTTCGCCTATAAAGCTTGCCGCAATAGATGATGATGTTTCGTTACTTGCATAAGATGCTCTTGAAATAGCACAGCTTGCAATACCATCATCATCAATAACATTAAGAGAAATACTTCCTCCAGAAGGGAAAGAAGATTTTCCGCCGTTTGTACCACTGTCTCGATCATCTTTTGAAGCATAAAGAAGACTTGTTGATGTAGCATTTGTTGGCAAAACTACAGGAATATCTGTTGACTGATCTACAGTGTATTCAGAAGAAATTAAAGTATAATCATTTCCTGCACGGTCACATCCGTAAATTTTAAACTTAATGTTCTTTGATACATAATTTCCATTAGAATCACGATTTGCAATTTGAGTTGTATCAATTGTGTAAGCACCGTTTATGAGGCTTGTAATATAATGTCTTTCTGTGTTTTCTGTTTCATCTGCAATTTTGAGAGAAATAACTGCATCGCTGTTATCTGCATCTAAAACTTCAAGATATGGTTTTTTGTTTTCAGTTTCTGTATCAACAATATCGTAATCATCAATAACCGAAAGTTTGAGAGTAACAGTTCCGTTCAAGTACTGACCAGTCAATTTTGGAGAAGCTTCGTTGCTTGCATCATACTTTTCGGCAGTTGGTAAAAGACTTCCAATTGAAACTGTTGGAGCATCTTTATCGTAAATAATAGTTTTATAAATACTTGTTTCCAGCTGTTCCTGACTTGCAGTAATTGTATACTGAGTCTGACTGTTTTCTGTTACTCCGTTGTAATCAATTTCTGTAGAAAAACTGTAATAAAGCAAACCATTTATAATTTGACCTTCACTGCTGGTGAAAGTTTTTGTATAAACGGTTGTGTCGGAAGTTGAAATGGTAAGGGTTGGAGTACCTTCCTGACAAGTTACAGTTCCTTCAATAAGCTGTTTTCCATTTGCCTTTACATAAGCAGTTGGACTTGAAGGACTTGTTACAGTAAGACCAGGAGCTGCTCCACTACTTGCAAGTTTAAATCCATAAGGTTTTGAACTGCCAGATTCATCAAACTTTGCAATAACGGCATTTCCTTTTGAGTCTGTACCTTCTACACCAAATATATAAGTTGAACCGACAGTAAGATATTTTTCGTTATAATTTGTAGTACTGCTTAAATTTACTGTAAATTTGTAAGAAGTACCCGATTTTGAACCAGTTCCTGCTGTTGCAAGATAAATTCTATTTGCTTCAGTATTTTCTACACTTGCATTTCCAGAAGCATCACAAGGAATAACATAAGGACGTAATGTAGCAGCTCTTAGAGGAATTCCATCAAGACCTGTTGCAACTTCAAGAATTACACTGCTTCCGTTGGTGATGTTATAATCTGAACCTTCAAAATCTTGTCCAGACTGAGTAAGCTGATCTTTTCCGTTTACAAAGAAATAAGGATTGTTTGCAGGGTTCAAACTAAAGTTACTTTCGCTTATCTCATAAGGAGTAAGTAAACTTAAAACTTCATTTACAGTACTTGCAGAACGATTTTCGCTGGAAATAAGATAAGTTCCATTCTGCATTTTATAAAGATCTGCTACAGAAACAGTATACTTATCAAGAATAGCATCATAAATATCATCATACAGATAGTAAACTGAGGTTGGATTTCCATCTGTTAATGATGATGAAGTGTCTTCTTCCAATGGATAATGTTTTGATTTATCGTAGGCAGTAATTTTACAATAGCGGGTCACAGTTCCGTTTCCAGAAGTAGAACCATAAATTTCAGAATAAGAGTTTTCTTCTCCTTCTTCAAAAACTGCAATATTAAGATTCATTGATGCAGCAACATTTGACTTTGTTATAGTTGTGATATAATCAGTGAAGTCTGCATCTCTATAAATTTCTATATCAATATGATCTACGGAGTTATCATCACCATACATTCCTTCTAAAGAGAAAGTTTGACCATATGCATCGGCTTCCTCTGTAAGTTTTGTACCAGGACGCTGCAAAACAATAAGTGGTGAAGTATTATCTATTACGAAAGTTTTTGTTTTTGTAACTGTATGACCACCCATATCGGTGATAGAAATGGTTGCTTCGTAAGAACCATCAATAATATTCTCTGAAGAAGGCTCAAAGACGGTGTACCATCCCCCCTCGTCCCTGCTTCCAGTTACGGTGGCTTCATGAGTCAGTGGAGAACCAGTTTCATCTGTTCTGGCAATTGTTACAGAAACACTGGCAATATCTCCATCATCAGTCCAGGTACCCTTAATTGCAAATGCGTCACAAATAATTGCATCAGTATCTGGACTTGTTACGTTAAGAACTGGTGCCTCAGTATCTACGGCAGTACCAAGTCCGATTTCACAAGACAGAATAACGGTAATAGTAAAAAATACACTCAAAAGTGCAAGACACTTAAAAAACTTCTTCATAATATAACCCCAAATAAAATTAAAAGTGTGTCTTTTTTTAAATATTTAAACTCTCACCTTTCTAATATCGGTATAAAATGACTATTTTCCAAAAAAAAGTTGTTATTAATATCAAAAAAAAGCACCAAATTTTTGAAAATTTGGTGCTTATAACAAAAAATTAGTTTCTTTTTCTGAATTTTTAAGTTTTTACTTTATCTGGGCGGTTTCGATGTAGCCTACAGAACCAGTTTTTATAGCATAACCTAAAACTTCATTATTAGTTCCATTTCCCCATACAGTACCATAACTATTATCAGTACTGCCTGCTTTAGATACAAAAGATTTAGTTCCTGGAAGTGAAGTAGTTAATACTCCTGCATTCGTCTTCCAAACTGCAACATTAATATGATCTAAAGTCAGTTTACTCTGAGTTGGAACATAAGAAACTTCCCAGTTAGAAGTAAATAAGTCATCCTCTGCCCCTGCTACCGAAGATGTACTTGTAAGAGCTGAACCAACCCATTTTGCAATTTTTGGTTTTGCGGCGTTTGATGCATAATAACTGATATAAGGAACAGGATTATTATTAACCAAAGCAACATCAATATTAAGTTCTGAACCTACAAATCCGTTAGAATCAAGACATCCAACTTTCTTGGTTGAAGTATTATCAAAATCCTTAAGATAAGCATACCAGATATCTCCGTTTGTACTATCATAAGCTGCAATATGAACCCCATTATTAGCATCTACTGTAACTTTACAGTATTCACCAACCTCACCTGAGAATATTTCAACTGGAGCAGACCAACCAGTTTCACTCTGTAAATATTCTCCCTTTGCTATTCCTGTTGGTTTTTTATTGTATGAATACTTCATTGCATGATTTGTACCATCCCACCATACAGCAACAACAGCATTATCACTGTCTCCAGCTCCTGATAAAGCAGCAATACTAACATATTCACCAGCATAAACGTTTTGACCTGAAGTTGTAGTTACAGGACTTGATGCATACGTTGGAGTTGTACTAATAGCTTTATTTGTAGTTTGACCGGCAATAAGAGAAGTCTTACTTATTGAATATGCCACACTTGTACGAGTTGCATCAAAGTGTGTTCCAAACATACCTGTATCATCACTGTCGTCTTTTTTATTTTTTATAACACCCCAGCTAAAACGAATTTCATCGTTTATAGAATCGTAATATGCAAGATAAACAGTTGCTTTCGATGTATCTTCTGTAGAAGCTACAGTAGCTAATGATGGTGATTTTATTCTTTCCTTACTAAAGTTAGTAAAATCTTTCCAAGTTCCATCTGTATCTAAGAAATACTCTCTTTCTCCAATGTATTCCATACCAAACTGATTATTCAAATCTTTATAACCTTCAGTAGTAAGGGTTCCTTTACCATTCCAACGACTTGTTGTAAATCTGAAAATATCGACTCCGTTCTTAGATGTGTTAAGGTCTCCACCAGCAGCAGTTGCATAACTGTAACCATTTATATCATAAGCCAGGCTAACACTATTCCATGCATCAAGACCTCCAATCCAGTATTCAAATGAATTTGGAGTTACATTTTTACTATTCTTTCCGTAAGGCATACTAAAATATGCAGTTCCTCCTACAAAGGCAAAACCAATATTTTTGTTCACAGGGTCAATTGCCATTACCGGATGCTCAATAGAACCTACTTTCGGAGTTACAGCAGTACTATCAAACTGCCAGATTTTAATAGCAACATCATCCGTCAGCAAATTGTTACTATCACCATTTGGACAACGGTTATAGTAGTTACTGTAAATTTCTTCATCGCCTGTTGGGTTGTCTGTAAGATTTACAGGTTTATCGTAAGAACCTTTTACATCATTATTGTTGATGTTATTCAAAGAAGAAATATTCTTTGTCTTTACAGTAAGATTTCCACTCTTAAGAGTGCTTGCAGAAAGACTATAAACACTTCCTGCAGGTTTTGCACTTGAACTGTACCATTCCAGAGCTGCCACTTCTTCATCTGTAAGAGCTGTAAGGGCAACTTCTGTATTAGCACTGTCATAAACCTTAGCTCCACCCATGTTGAAACCATAGATATAGAATGTTTCAGTAGAACTTACTGCATAAGAACCAAGAGAAGTTCGGTCAAATACAGAAGAATTTCCCTTCTTGAACTTTGAAAGGCCGGTCTTAAGTCCTGCAATGTAAGGAACAATATCCATCTTATATTCAGTTTCATCTGAAGTATTTGTTGCAGCAGCACCTCGATCATCTACCGCATAAACTTTTACAGTCTGATCAAGTTGAGCCTGATCTGTTCGTTTTGCGGTATCAACAATAAGGGTCCAGTGAACTTTATGACCTTCTCCATTACAGAATACATCTTTTGCTTCAAAGCCCCAGCCTGTTTCTGCACTGTATGCAACTTTTGACCAGGTTCCTGTATATGTTGAAGCTTTTACACTTGTGCTAAGGTTTGTATGATTTGACATCTGAACCCAAATTTCTTTGAGTTTTATATCATCAAAAGTATCACCTTCTACTTTGATAATTCCTGAAACTTTAGGGTCATCTGCCCCATATGCTGTTGTTCCATCCGAAGTTGTTGCAATAGCAGTTGTTCCAAAATCTGCTGGAAGTTCAATATGACCTTCAAGATCTGCTACTGATGTAACTTTAGATTTTGAAGAGTAAACTGAATTGTCAGAAAGAGACTTCCAGTATAAATTATCAATTGTTACATTTGGTTTTGTTGTATCACGGTACTGAACATTCAAAGCTACACGGAATTTTGCACTTAATCTGCCATTTGTATAATTTTCAGTTTCAGTCCATGCAGTAGAACCTTCTGTAGTATCGTAAATTGTATATTCAAACCAGGTTGGTTCTGCATTAGAAGTACTGTTTCCAAGCATATTCAGTGTGTAGTCACCTTCCTGTTCTCCTTCCACGCTTCCAGGAATTTCTACATAAACATCAGAATGTCCGCTTATATATGCAGATTCGTTATCATCTTTAATGTAATAACCATCTGAATCTACATCTTCATCAATTCCATCGTCAGTACCATTTCCTATTGTAGCACTGCCTTTTTTCGGAGTAGCAGAATCTAAAGCAGCAGCAGAACCATACTTATAAGTGTAGTAGAGTTCATTGTTACCGCCAACAAGTTCTGGAATAAAGCGGGTTGTAGCTTTTACTGTCTTAAAGGCAGAACCCTTAGTTGGGTTCGAATTGTAATCATAACCATTAGCAGAAACTACAAGTTCAGAAGTAACATCTGTAGCTTTTGTCAGATAGTTTCCATCAATCTTGCGTTCCTTACCCTTGTAATACTTAGTATCACATTCTGCGGCCTGCATTTCTCCATCTTCATTAAAATCTGACCAGACAGTAAGACTTGCAAGTCGTGGTGCATTATTTGCAATATTTACTTCTACAGATTCTTCAGCATACTTTCCGGCCTTATCGAATGCAACATAGTGAAGTGTTACAGCTCCGTCTTTCATGTTCTGAGAATTGATATTTGCTTCCCATGTCCAGGTTGTTCCCTGTTTATTTACAGATTCCAGCATGTGGTCGCCATCATCTCCAGACAGAGTTTTATAGTAACCATATTTTCCGTCTTCGGTAGAACGTTCTCCAGCTCCAGATTCAGCCTCTTTATTTACAACATTTGCAATTGCAAATTTTACAGTTTCAGTAAGAACAGGATTTCCAGAGGCATCTTTCTTATATTCAGGCTGTCCGTCAATTTCAATGCTTAATCCATTTTCACTAACACTGCTTATAAAGTAGATTGAACCCTGAATCTTACAAAGTCCTCCTGCATGAACATTAGGATCAATTGAAGTAAGACGTAAACTGCTCTGAGAATCTGCATCACGAGTTACAGATACAGATTTCCACATA
The DNA here is from genome assembly GCA_946631855.1 of uncultured Treponema sp. Classification (GTDB taxonomy): domain Bacteria; phylum Spirochaetota; class Spirochaetia; order Treponematales; family Treponemataceae; genus Treponema_D. Next base: position 14,219 of record CAMPAL010000014.1, read on the forward strand.
AGACCATCTTCTTCTGTAAGATCTGCCCAGCTTACTTCGCTGTTTGCTTTTGAACGCATTACATCATAAACAATATGAGAATTACCTATATTCTTTTCAAACCAGAATGCAAGATATGCAAAACCGGACTGAGTTTTATTATCAATACTGTTTTCAGTTACCTGAGCACCAAATGTATAGAAGAAGTTATCATTCTTTACATTTGTATTAATTGAATACTTACTTCCGCTTGTAACATTAACCGGAGCTTCGTTATCAAAATTAATACTATATGTTTTCTTTTCTGTATGTGGTGATGAATCAACATTATCTGTAGCAGAAACTTCAATACTCAAGCTTCCTACACCTTCTCCACTTTCAAGTTTATACTTAAAGCTTTCAGAAACGTTTTCTCCACCATTTACAGTCTGTTCAACTCTTGCACCTTCAGGTCCAACTTCAAGAGTTTTAATGCCCTGTGTATCAGAAACATTTCCACAAAGCCACCATACATCTTTAATCCACATATCTGCTTCATAAGGACGAGATGCAACTATATCACCAATTCCGTTTACATTATCTGAATACTGACGAAGATAAACATTACTGATTACAGGGTTATCTGAGTCAAATACACCCAGCATTTCCTGATAGCGGCTCAGGTTGTTATCTTTATCTTTTGCATAAACACGGAAAGCAATAGGATTTACTTTTCCAGTTCCAGGGTTAAATTCTCCAATTCTGTTGATTTTTTGAGTCCATACAGAAGAGCTTGAGAAAGTAGCCTTTATGTAGTATGCAGAACCGTCAGCATCATCATCACCAGTTGGAGCAGTAGTTACAGGAGTTGGAGTTGCATTTGTAATATCTGTATAAACTTCATACAGTTTTGTACCAGAAGCATTTTCTGCATTTACCCACTGCTTAACATCTTTAAGTTTTGGAGCAAATGATTTTAGGGTGTAGGCATGTGAATAACTTGTTTGTTCCTTATCATCAACTGTTTTTACAACCGGTGTTACTGTATCAGTAAACTTCAAACTTCCAGTTGTACTTTCCCAGTCTTGAGTACTTGTGATTGTTGAAGAGTCGTATGCATTTTCTTTTGCAGAAATAATCTGAATCCATACAGAATCTACACCGTTATTAACGCCTCCGTTATCACTTGCATTACCTCTTAATGTAACATCGCTACTTAATGTAGTTCCATTTTCTTCAGGATATTCAATGGTTACAGTTGGAGCATCTCCCTGAGGGTCAATTAAGAAATCAAATTTTTCTACTGTAGAGTTTCCAGCTTCATCAACAGCCTTCATCCAGAGATAAGCCTGAACGATTGTTGTAAACTTTTCAGCAGTAACTGTAGTTTCAATCTTATCTTTTGTTGTAACTCCAGAATCAATTAAGAACTGTTTTACAGTTTTATCATGACTGGCTGTTGTAGAAGAAAGACCGTCAAAATAAACATTCCATGAATAACTGTCTCCAATTACAGGAGTATAGTAAGGTTTATAATTACATGCAGTTGAACCAGCAGTTCCATTTTCATCTTTCCAGCCTGTAATTGCTGTTACTTTTGCAAGTTCATCCTCTGTATTGTCTACAGCAGGACTTGTTGTATCATTTAAAGAAAGTGCATAGTACAAATATTCCGATGGAGTATCTGTAGAATCCTTATTCTTCCATTTTGTAAGATTTGTTTCTCCTGAAGCAGTTACTGAACCACTTGAATACTGACTTGCACTTGGTAAAGTTCTAGTTATAGTTGGTGCAGTATTATCAACAACAATTGTAAATGTATCTGTGCTCTGTCTTGATCCATCATTAACTACAATAGAACATGACTTAGTACCATCACTTACATTTGTTGAAGACAAAGTAATAGTATTTGATTCATAGTAATAAGCATCTGGATATGCAGTTAATTCTGCATTCACAGTTTTTGTAAATGTAATAGCAGAACCTGTATATCCAGGAATTGTCATTGATACTGGAGCAGATATATACTGCAAGTTCACATCATATACAGGGACTCTAATCTTAATTTTAGGTCTATAAGTTCCACCAAAAGGTAAAGAAGAAATTTCAGACTTAGCTTTCCAGATTGGATTATCTGAATCAACATCAGTTGTAAACTGTAATGGTCCAAGATATGGATCTGTAGTATCAATTTTAATATAAGTTACAGTTATCTTTCTTCCTGTATCCGAATCTCTATATCCGTATTTATTACTATCTGAATCTGTCAGTTTTGGTGTTTCTTCACTATAAGAATCGCTGCTTGAAGAAGTAAATGTTTTATTATCTTCAGTATCAGTTACTTCAAAGTAAAGATCATTTGGTCCATCAGCCAGACTGATATTAAAGCTTCCGTTTGAAAGGGTTGCATTATTCCAGCTACCGTTTTCACCAATTTTATATCTAACTCCGCTAACTCCATCATCATCAGTTACTGAACCATACAAGTTTCCGGAAGAGAAAGGTAAAGGTGCAGACGATGCCATTACAGCATCATTTTCTCCCAAAAGCTTAAGATTTTGGAACTGAATTACAGGACGGTCTGTATCCTGATCTACAATTACAGTAAATCTATTTGAATAGCCTGTATTTCCAGGTTCATCTTTTCCAGCAACCATAAAATAAACTGTTGTTTGATGAACATCATTATCGCCATAAGTTTTTTCAAGTGATGGTGTATTAATGTTAGTAAAGGTCCAGCTGTTGTCAGATGTTGTTTCAGCTAATTTAACCCATGCTGAATCTGCATCTGTTCCAAAGTTGTCTGTATCTTCAGATCTTGTGTAATAAAGAGTCAGAGGTTCTGATGTAGAAAGTCCGCTTGTATCACTTGCAATTCCACTTAAAGACATCTTGCCATTTACTATATTTATTGACTCTCTTGTATCTGCAGATGATGAAGTCTGAATTGTCACAGAAGGGCCGGTTGTATCTACCAGAATTGTTGCAACTGGTAAAGTAGAAGTGTTGCCTGTTCCGGCTTTATCTACTGCGATTGCGGTAATTGTTTTAGTTCCTGTACAGCCTGCAAAAATAGAATGTGGAACATCACATGTCCAATCATATCCACCTGTTATTGCTGTAAGATTATCGTCATCTAATGAATATGTATAAGTATGAGTATCATCTACAGTAACAGAAAGGCTAAGTGACTTAACACCGGCTTGTGCATCTGTTACAGTTCCTGAAAGTGTAATATTTCCACTGCCACCGTTTGAGTACTGAATACCTGTTGTATTTGTTGTAATTACAGGTCCATCCTGTTCAACATTTAAAGTAAAATATTTATTAGTTGAACCAGACGGAATATCAAGACTAGAGTTTCCTACATTATCAGTAACTACTAATACAAGGTAGTTTGTACCTGTATTAAAGCCAGACAAAGTTTCCATAAAGTTTGAAGAAATTGTCTTATAGTATCTGTCGTATTCTGTTCCGTTATCAGCTGCATCTGAAAGCTTAGTTCCTCCAAGAGTTGCAGAAGCTGCTGTAGCTCCAGGAGTTACGTTGTAGCATACATTCTTCTGAGATTCTGTAGAAAGCTTAGAAATTACTCCTGTTGGAGAAGTAAGTACCAGATTCTTTAATTCATCATCTGTTTCTGTAGGTGCTGTCTGTGTTACATAGTAGTAAACCTTAGAAGCCCCGGAACCGCCAGTTTCATCTGCAAAGTATCCGCGGATTTTCATTGTAAGGGCATTACCATAAGTTCCACTTTCATATTTTCCACCAACGTCAGTGTCGTAATCTGCATGAGTTGAATCTGTTACGACCTCATTATCATTTGAGCCTACACGTAAATAAAGGTCCTTATTTTTAACATCAGTAAGATGAGTTACTATAGGTCCTGTTACATCAAAATTAAGAGTTACATTTCTAGTAGTTTTATTGCCTGCTGCATCAGTTACAATCACTTTGATTTTGGCACCAGTTTCTTCTGTCCAGCCAGTAAGATTTATTCCACTGTAAGTCCATACATAAGCTGCAGTATCTCTGAAAGTTTCAGTTATATCTGGAGTTTCTGGATTTGCTGTATCTGTACTGCCATAAGTTGTATTTGAATTTTTAAAGATTTCAACTTTTACATTATCAACACCACTTGTATCACTTGCATTTCCAGAAAGTGTAAAGGTTCCTTCTGTATTATTTACAAAATAATTATATGCTGATGATGGCTGATAAACGGCGTAGTTTGAATTTTCTTTAGTAAGAGAAATATTTGTTAAACCAGGATTTGTATTATCATAAACAAGGCTGAATGGAGTAATTGTAAAACTAGTTCCAGCTGTATTTACACCACTTACAGAAAGTACCTTACTTGTATTTTCTGTTGAGCCAAAATCTTCAGCACTTGGAGTGAATGAAGCCTTATAAGTTCCATCCACCGAATATTGAATAGTTGGAGTGATTTCAGTAGTTCCTAATTTGAAAGTAAGACCTGCTATACCGCTCTCTGGATCTCTAAATTCACCCCAAACTGTAAGTTCTGTACTGCCATTTACAAAAACAGTTCCACTTACAGACTTTTCAGTTCCTTCTGTTCCAAGCTTGTATCTCTGAGCAGAAAGTTCTGGAACACTTGGGTCAATATTAATAATAATTGGACTGTTATCTGTATTAAAATAATTTACGTTACCAGCATTATCTTTTATGCGGATAAAGAGTTTCTGTGCACTTCCAGTCTCAGTAAACATTGCATTTGCAGAATAGAAGTCACTTTCACCATTTTCTCCGCTCTCCAGTGAAAGTACAACCCATGAAGAATTTGCAGGACTTGTTTCACTTGCAGAAGAAGCAAGTGTTGCATACTCAACAGAAGAAACTTGTGAACCTGTTTCTGTAATGTTGTCTACACTTATGTTCAAAGAAAGAACCTGAGCGTTATACCAGTTTGAAGAATTGTCTGTATTTGCTGAAATTGGGTCTTTACCGGCAATTGAAATTGCAGAAATTACAGGCAAAGTTGTATCCACAACAATAGATTTTGTAAGACTTGCATTTGTTCTGCCAGCATTATCAACAGCTGAAATTACATAAGAATAAGAGCCTTCTCCAGGATAATCTGTAAATGACCATACAGCTCCATTTGTATTTGGTATATAAGTCCATGTAGTATTTGCAGCTGATGAAGTTGTTAGGCTTCCATTATTAATTATTGTAAAGGTTTCTTCACTTGAATCTGAAGCAACTCTTTTTACGGTGAAAGTATTTACACCATTAGATTCTGTTACAGATCCTGAAAGCTGAACTTTTCCATTATCAGTTTCAGTCTTCTTTACATAAGCGGTGCTTAAAGTTTCTGTTACAAAAGGTGCTTCCTGATCAATGTAGAAAGGCTTTTCTATATGAGTAGATTCGTTTCCTGCCTTATCAACAGAATAAATATAGAATGTGTGCTGACCTTCGTACAAATCTGCTTCACTTCCAGATGTACCAGTTCCTAAAAGTTTTGTAAGTTTCCACTGGCTTGCATCATTACAAGAAACCTGAGTATAAGAAGTTTCATCATCAAACTTATAGAAGATATATGCACTTCCAGTTCCGCCGTCATTATCTGTAGAAGTTGCTTTAAAGGTGAAAGTATTTCCAGAAAGAGAATTATCACCAGAAATTGTTCCTGCTGGAGCATCCAGTGTAAGTTCAGGAGGAATGTTATCAACTGTTACAGTACAAACAGAAGTTGTCTTTTCTTTTCCGGCAGCATCTGTTACATAGAGAACATATCTGTAAGTTCCATTCACCGCTTTTGCAGGATCTGCACTATCTGCGGCAAAATTTTCTCCATCTGCTGCACGAGGTAAATCTCCACATGTCCATTCATTTCCAGAACGGGTCAGTCCACTGGTGATTGTTACAGGGTCCTCCCCTTCCTTAGTCTGAACAAGTTTTACAGTCGCAACAGCGTTTGAATCGTAAGCACGTCCTTTAAGACTGAACTTATAACCATAATCAAAGGCATTTGAAGCGATTGTTCTTTCATCAGCATTTCTATCAATATATTTTGCAATAGTAGCTTCTGGATCTGAAACATCATAAATAAAGGTTTTTGTAGACCATTCACTTTGGTTACCAACATTATCGATTGCACGGGCATAAATTGTATTCTGACCTTCGTGCAGATTTAATTCAGAGAAGCGGGCGATATAAGACCAGTTTTCTGTTCCGGAAGCAGTGTAAACTGTAGAATGATCGGTATCAAAATCGATTTCAACAGCTGCAACTCCAGACAAATTAGCACTGTTATAAAGATCATCTGCATGACCTGCAAAAGTGTAAGAAGCGTTATCTGTACCTACAGAAGAAGCACTTATATCTGAAATTGTAAGAGAAGGTACTGCATTATCAACTTTATAATCTACAGAAACAGCTTTTCTCTTTCCAAAAACATCCCTTACTGTATAACCAATTGTTCCGGAAGAAGAAGCAGCCGCTGGTGTAAAGGTATCTGTTACAGTTGGGTATTCTCCGCTATCATCAACAGTCAATTGTGCATCTGGATTATCATTTCTTGTTACAGTGTAAGGTGCAGAACCGTCTGTAATGGCAAGAACAACTGTAAAATCCTTCTTTATATAAGATGAATGAAGATTTGCAGAATCGTTTGTTGTAACATAAGCCGGACTGATTGATTTAGAAACTTCCGGTGCATTACCAGTACACTGAACATAAATCTTCTGAGTCTTTCCTGAAGTTGGCAGATTGCCCACCATATCAGTAAGTTCAATTTCAAGCTCGTAAGCCCCAGTTTCGTCTGGGAAAGAATAAGTTAAAATTGGACTAGTTGGATTTCCTCCTAATGTAAGATATTCTACATCAGTTGAAGATTCATCTGCAACAAATGTTACAGAACCCTGAGTCTGATTCTTTTTACGGGTAATTTTAAAACCAGATGATGTAGATGTAGAATTCATAAATCCATCATCATCACTAAGTTTAAAGGTAACTGTTGCACCCTTTGTAATTAAGTTTTTACACTCTGTATCAGTATTTTCAAAAATTTGAGTTCTTAATTCCGTATATGTGGAAATTTCCGCATCAAGGGAAGTTCCATCTACACAAATAAATGGGAAATCTGAAGACTGATCTACTGTATAAATGTAAGAAAAATCAGTTGAGTTTCCGGCTTCATCATAAGCGGTAAGTACCACTTTGATATATTTTACAGCTGATGGATTTTCTGAATCGTAAGTTAAAATCTTTGTTGTATCAAAAGTAAAACTAAAATCATCAGGATTTGAAAGAGGCTGATTTACTAAAGTAGCATCTGAAACTGCTGTCCAGTTCGAAGCAGCAGATGGTGCTGTATCTTCAGTTGTGAAAACAGTCCATTTTGCATTTTCAGAATTTAATCCTGAATAAGAATCTGAAAGTAAACCTGTAAGAGTTACATTTCCGTTCAAAAGTCCCAAAGTTGCAGAAGTTGAATCTGCAATTTTTGGTGATATTGCATAGTTTTTAATTGAAGGTCCTTCAACATCATAACGAACTGTAACTGTATCGTAAGAAACTTTTCCATTACTTGCTTCAATACGGATTGAATACTGTTTTGTCTGAGTCTGACTGAAAGTGTCAGAAGGAATCATGTATTCAAAAGTACTGCTGCCATTTTCGGCCAGATTTGTATACATAGTATGTGGAGAACTTGTACTTGTATCAGTAACAATTGGCTCTGGATTTGTTGATTTATCTTTGAAAATACTGAGCGCTGCAAGTCCAGTTTCAACACCAACAGAACCTTTCACATAGAGTGGTGAACCTTTATGAAGATAGATTACTTCATCACTTGTCCAGTTTACCCCGTCTGTACTTGTCTGAATCTGTCCTAAATCTGGAGCTGCACCGTTTGAAACAAAGAGGAATCCATAACCTTTTCCATTTGGAACAACGGCATTTCCGTTAACATCATATCCTTCTACACCAAAAATGTAATACGGATTATCAACATTCAAATCAAGAACAACATCTGTATTTTCTGCTGTACGACCATGAACCAGAGAAACTACAAATTTGTAAGAAGTACCAGATTTTGCCCAGGTTCCCTTATCAGCAAGATAAATTCTGTTTTCTGCAACATTTGAAACACTTGGATTTCCGTAAGAATCACAAGGAAGTACATAAGGACGCAAATCTGTTGGGTCAATAGAAATACCATCAAGACCGGTAGCAACTTCAACTACTACTTCCGAACCGTTAGTAATATCAATGTTGCCAGGAGTAAAATCATTTCCGTCTTTTTCCAGCTGATCCTTACCGCTTACAGAAAATTTAGGGTTATTTTCAGGGTTCAAACTGAAGGTACTTTTTTCGATATTATGATTACTTAAGATAGTTTCAATGTTCTCACTTTTAGCTGCACGACTTTCATCAGAAGTTGTATAAAGTCCACTTAAAATTTTATAGATATCATTAGCAGAGAAATCGGAAAGTACTTCTTTATAAATATCATCATACAAATAATAAACTGATGTAGAGTTTCCAAGCAAATCTTCGGCAGAAACTTCGCCTGTTGCAGGGTAACGTCTGGCATTATCATAAACTGTAATTGTACACCAGAGATTTTTTGTTCCCGATTTTTCAGTAGAACCGTAAATTTCAGAATAATCGTTTGTAGAATGTTCTTCAAATTCCGCAAGATCCAGTTCAATTACATGAGAAATATTTGATTTAGTGATTGTCTTTAATAAATGAGCTTCATCACAGGCTGCATTGTCATAAACTTTTACATCAATATGATCTATCTGGTTTTCTTCACCGGCAGAACCATCCATGGAGAAGGTCTGTCCATAAGCATCTGGAGTTTCACCAACTTTTGTTCCAGGACGTTTTAAAACAATAACAGGTGCAGTATTATCTATCTTAAAACCACGATTGACTTTTGTAGCATGTCCACCTTCATCGGTAATAATAACTGAAACTTCGTAAGATCCGTCTAAAATATCTTCAGCTACAGGATCAATTACACAAGTCCAGGTTCCTTCACCAATATTTGATTCAGTAAGAACTGCGTCATAAGAAACAGCATCTCTAAATCCATCTGGACGAGAAAGTATAACTTTTAAAGATGATATTTTTCCATCATCACTCCAGTTTCCCTGAATTGCAAATGAGTCACGAATAACCGAATCGGTTTCAGGAGCTGTAATAGATACAGAAGGTGCTTTTGTGTCAACAGCTGAACCTAAACCAATTTCACAAGATGAGAAAACAATAATGACAAAAAGGTACAATAACCCCTTAAAAAGCTTATTCATAAAGTGCCCCCGAATGCTGAATTTCTCTCTTTACTTAAACTTTCTAAAAATGATTAATGATTTTTAATTATTATTGTTTTTAATTATTGATTTTTGAATTTTAAAATACATCAAGGTGCTTCTAAGACCTGCTTAAAAACACCTAAATATATTAATAATATCGGTTAAACTGTTAGTTATCGTTACTATTTAACTTCTTTTTTAGTTTATTTTCAAGTTTTTTCTTTAAAATTGACAGTTTTAAGTGGGTCAATTCTTCTCTATACTGCAAACTTTGCATTGAAGGGAATCGGTTGATAAAACTTTCCGCTGCCTGATGCTTAAAACTTTCAAGTCTGTTAATTTTTTCAAGAATACGCTCATTTATCTTATCCTTATTTTCCTGGCCATGCTCTTTTACAGAAGCAAACATTTCTGCAAGAGAATCTCCACGGAACCAGGCTTCCTGACTGTAATGGTCGCGTAAACTTTCGCCAAAAGAACGGAGTTTTTCCATTGTTGTATTGAAATCCACCAGTTTGCGGACTGTAAAGAATATATCTACCAGCAGAATGAATCCAATTACATCTGCAGAAATATTAATTACAAAATCACCCAGCCAGTTTAAGAAACGAAGCATATGAGGATAAACAAATCTTATTACACCAAGGCCCATGAAACCAAACAAAACCGAGTTTAAAAGGCATACTCTGCCCTTGAGATTAAACTTATATTTCGAATAATCCCACCAGCGGGTATGAAAAAGTTTTTCCATAAACCAGCTTACAAAATACTCAACAATAGTACAAAGAAGCATTGAAGCCAAAAATAAAGGAATCCAGGTTTTATAGAGTGATGGTGGCAAAGTCAAAATAACAACTCCACCAAAACCATACACAGGACAAAGTGGACCATGCAAAAAACCACGGTTTATAAAGCGGTGTTCATGGATAAACCCTACATAAACAACTTCAGAACACCAGCCTATAAAAGAGAACATGATAAAAATTAAAAAAGCCCATTGAAAGGGCAGTCTAAAAACGGGTAAAAGTTCCATATCTTTAAATATATAAAGATTTTCTATATAATTCAAATTTATGGAAGTTTTTCTTGGTATTCCCGCTGCTGACGGTATAGGAATTGGAACTGCGTTTGTTATCCCAGACCCAGTAAAACGTGCAATTCCACAGCATCACATTAAACTTGATCAGGTTACAAAAGGCTGGACCCGCTATACAGCTGCAGTTCAGACAATCACACTGGAAATTAACGAACATCTGGATTCCCTTTCTAAAACAGATCCAAAAGATAAAGCTCAACGCGAAGTTTTTGAGACCTACATCCTCATGCTCAGCGACCCGGTTTTTACAAAAGAACTTAAAGACTTCTTTGAAAAAGAACTTTTTAATATAGAATACACAGTTCAGTTTAAAGCAGAAGAATACGCAAGCCGCTTACGTCAGGCTGGAAACTATTATCTTTCAGAAAGAGCCCAGGATATTACAGATATTTTTGGACGCGTTCTGGACGAAATGCTTGATATCCATCCTTTTGATATAAATCAGGTTCCAGACGGTTCTGTAATTCTTGCGACTTCCTTAAGTTCCGCAGATACAATCATCCTTTCTAAACGAAAGATTGCGGGACTTGCCCTTACAGAAGGCGGTGTTTCTAGCCACGTAGTAATTCTTGCAAGAAACTATGGAATTCCAACAATTGTAGGACTTGAAGACATAAGTAAGAAAGTCCGCAACGGTGAAACTGTAATTATTGATGGTAAAACCGCAGAAGTTCTGGTAAGCCCAGATAAAGCAACTATTGATGAATTCAAGGAAAAGATTCGCGAAGAACATTTCCGAAAACAAAGCCTCAAAGCATTCCTGGACAAACCAGCCCTTACAAAAGACGGAACAAAATTCAAACTTTATGCAAATATTGGTACACCAGAAGAAGCAGAAATTGCCGTCGCAGAAGGTGCAGATGGAATTGGTCTTTTCCGTACAGAATTCCTTTACATGGCTCAAAGTGGAGCTTCCTTAAATGCAGCAGCCCGTTCTTTTAGTGAACAGAATCAGTTCGAAGCCTATAAACAGGTTCTTCAGATAATGGGTGAAAAGCCTGTTACAATCCGAACACTTGATGCAGGTGGTGATAAACTCATTAACTCGGTAGATATTCCAATTCTGGACGAAAAAAATCCTCTTATGGGTTTAAGAGCTGTTCGCCTTAGTCTTGCATGTCCAAACGTTCTTAAAACACAGTTGAGGGCACTTTACAGAGCAAGCGTTTACGGAAATCTTAGAATTATGTTCCCACTGATTACAAGCGTAACACAGGTGAAGGAATGTCTTGAAATAATAGAAGAAGTTAAAAAAGAACTTACATACGAAAACATTCCTTTCAAAAGTGATATACCAGTTGGAATTATGATTGAAACAGCTGCAGCCGCTTTAGTTTCAGACTGTCTTACAAAAGTTTCAGATTTTTTCAGTCTTGGTACAAATGACTTAACTCAGTACACTCTGGCAATCGACAGGGAAAATCCTCACGTTGCAGAGCTTTACAACGAATTTAACCTTGCAGTTTTAAGACTTATACAGATGACTATAAATTCTGCCAGCGAAGCAAACATCCCTCTTTCAGTTTGTGGAGAAATGGCAGGACGACAGGACTCTATCATGGTTCTTGCAGGAATGGGAATCCGCCACTTAAGTATGAGTCCAAAAATGATTTCCAGCGCAAAAGAACTTTTATCCAGATTTACAATTGAAGAACTTCAGGCTATTTCTGCCAAACATCTGGATAATATCTGGGAAATGAACCTCTAAATCTCAAACAAGGAAATTGTATGGCAAAGAAAAAAGCTAAGCCTGATTTTAGCAAACCAAAAGAAATAAAAGAAGAAATTCTCAAAAACGAAGAAGAAATGCCAGACTTCATTGATGATAAAAGTGTAGATGGCATTACCATAGCGGCAGACGGAACTGTAACTTCAACAGGAGAACTTGATCCTCAGGATGCCGAATACAAAGGGCTTCCAATGGTTGTTATTGCAGGCCGTCCAAACGTTGGAAAGTCTACTCTTTTCAATCGTCTGCTCAAAAAAAGAATTGCAATTACCAATGACCAGCCAGGCGTAACCCGTGACCCGGTAGAAGCTACTGCCATTATTAATGACAAGCCCGTTCACCTGGTGGATACAGGCGGATACAAACTTACTCGTGATATTGGAACAAAAGAAGCAGAACTCGACGATTACGTTGTTGAACGTTCTTTAGATATGATTGAAAAAGCTGATGTTGTCATTCTTCTTCTTGATGCAACAGAAATTACTGGTGAAGACGAAGAATTTATCCTTAAAATGCGTCCTTACTGGAACAAAATGATTGCAGCAGTAAACAAAACAGAAGGTGGAAAAAACGAAGCCGAAGCATGGAACTATGCAAAATATGGTTTTAACGAACTGATTTTTATTTCTGCAGAACATGGCGACCGCATCAGTGATTTGAAAAATCTTATTACCAACAGCTGTGATTTTAGCAGAGCAAAAGTTGTTTCTTCTGACCGTCCTATAAAAATTGCAATTTTAGGAAAACCAAATACAGGAAAATCTACTCTTTCAAACCGTCTTACACATTCAGAAAATTCTATTGTTTGTGATTATGCAGGAACTACCCGCGATGTTGTTGAAGGAGAATTTTCTTATGGTGGCAAACATTTCAAAGTTCTTGATACCGCAGGAATCCGCCGTAAAGCCAAAGTTCATGATGATGTAGAATACTATTCTGTAAACAGAGCCATTAAAACTCTTGATGAATGCGATGTTGTTTTCCTTATGATAGATGCCGTAGAAGGTCTTGCCGAACAGGATAAAAAGATTTGTTCACTTGCTTTTGAAAAAGGAAGAGGAATTATCTTTGTTCTGAATAAATGGGATTTGAAGGAAGACCAGGGCAACAAGGCAATAAAAGGTGTTCGCGAATGGATGAACATTATGTTTGCCCATATGGATTTTGCACCAATTCTCCCTCTTTCTGCACTGGAAGGAAAAGGTATAAAAGATTTGTTAAACACAGCAATCACCCTTTATGAACAGTTAACCAGAAAGATTGGAACTTCTTCTTTGAACAATGCCCTTCAGGACTGGCTGGACCGTTATCCACCACCTGCCAGTAAAACTTCGCATTTCAAGATTCGCTATATGACACAGGCAAGTACAAATCCTGTAAGTTTTGTAATTTTTGCAACAAGACCAGAAGTTGTACCTGAGCCATATATCACCTATTTGAAAAACAGAATTCGCGAAGATTTAGGCTACGACCAGATTCCAGTTCAGCTGGAATTTAAGGGCAGCCGCCAGAAGTGGGAAGACCGGGAGCGTTAATGTACACAATCGGTCAAGTTGAAGAATTAACAGGAATAAAAGCTCATATTCTGCGTTACTGGGAAGATGTCGTTCCAGGCTTTTCTCCCCAGAAAAATTTAACCGGACGCCGCGAATACACCCAGCATGATCTGGAACTCATTTTCAGATTAAAATACTTAATTACAGAAAAAAAATTTACTGCAGAAGGAGCCGGCCGACAAATCCTTGAAGAAGCCCAGACCGTTCAGAAAAATGCAGAAATAATTCAACAGATAAGGGAAACTCGTGCAATTCTGACTAACCTTTATGTTTCCCTTAAAAAAAATAACCAGCAGTAAATGCAGGAAGATTAAGAATACACTATGGCAGAAAACTTTTACGACAAATTTTACAAACATTCAGGAAAAAAGAATTCAGATAAAAAAACTCAGTCTGTCAAAAAGACATCTTATAAAGATACAGATAAAACTCCATCTATCAAAAATACTGAACAGCATAAGACCACTTCCACCAGAAAGCCAGCTTATACCGACCAGCATAAATCAAAATCTCAAGCTTATACCGACCAGCATAAATCTCAAACAGCCAATCCTTTTACAATTGAAAACTCCCTTTTCCTGAACGAAGCTCTGGAAAATGACACAGTTTCTATTTTAAATAATTTTGACGAAATCATTCAGGGGGTCCGTCCCCTCAACAGCCGCCAGTTACAGCAGCTGCCAGACAACATAAAAGCCCTTTCCCATCAACTGACAGACCAGCGTTCAGAAAGACGACTTGGTTATATGAACGATAATATCCAGCTTTCTTCATATGTACGTTACTATACATGGTGGAATCTGGTTCGTCTTACAAGACTTTTTTCAAATCTGCCATCAGAACTTTTTCCCAAAAAAGAAAACATCTGTCTTGATTTGGGAACAGGCCCTCTTACACTTATAATTGCCCTTTGGCTTGCCCGCCCAGAACTTAGAAAACTCAAACTCACCTGGTACTGCCTGGATGTTTCTGCAAATTCAATGGCCCTTGGTGAAGATATATACCTTTCTGTAGCGGCCCGTTCAAATGAAGAGCCTTGGAAAATTATCCGCGTAAAAGGTCCTTTTGGAACGAGCATCCGCCAGAAAGCAGATTTTATAACCTGTGCAAACATGTTCAATGAACTGGATCAGGCAGGAGAAATGCCTCCCGAATATCAGACAAAAAAATATTTTGACCAGCTAAAAACTTATTCCTCAAAGGATGCCCACTTTCTCCTGATTGAACCAGGTGTTCCAAAGGCTTCAAGAACATTAAGTCTTTTAAGAGGCCGCTTTATTTCTGACGGAAAAGAAGTGCTTGCTCCATGTCCACACGCGGGAGACTGCCCGATGAACGGATTTAAGGCCTATACAGGCAGCCAGAATAAATGGTGCAACTTTGCATTTTCAACAGAAGACGCCCCAGAAAAACTCCAGAAACTTTCAGAAAAGGCAAAACTTCCAAAAGAAAGAGCAACTTTATCTTTCCTGGCAGTAAGTGATGGGGGACAGACCCCTAAAAAAGAAGACCTGCTTTGTCGTGTTGCCTCAGATTCATTTACACTTCCAGGCCACACTTTTGGTCACTATGCCTGCTCCTCTTTAGGGCTTGTTTTACTGCGAACTAAAGGCAGCGAAATGCTTAAAAGTGGTGACTTAATCAGCGTTAAAATAAAAAGGCCGGACTCTCTTCCAAAGGACGAAAAATCCGGCGCTTTAATTATTAGTTTATAATTTCTATACTTTCAAAAAATTATTTCTTGAAAGCACCAATAAGAGCTACAACCCAACCTGCAATTACAAGGTAGAAACCAACAACTGCATGTTTGATAAAGCCTTTACCAATTGCCTTATAAATACCACCATTTGTAAGGAAACCAACAACTAAAATAATTCCACCTGCAATAGAAACAAGCAGGAAAATCAATTTTAATCCGCTGAGCTGTTTTACAAACTGAGCAACGATACCTGCGATTGCACCAATAAAAATCAAAAGTGCACCAATTGTAACAAATCCTGAATTATCAAAATTGATAAACTTGAAACCATTTGATTCGATTGGACCAAGCTTAAACATTGGACAGCAGAATCCAATTGCTACAATAGCAAGACCAATACAGTATAAGTAAGACAAAATGTTTACTTTCTTTCCCATAAAATAACTCCTTTTTTCGGGTAATTAGTCATTTAAGACTTTCTAATAGTTTAACACAGATTTTACAAAAATAAAGTTTTTGTTTTTCGGCAAAGATACTGTACTGCCTGACGTCCTGTATAAACTGCAATTGGAAGTCCACCAGGCATCATGGTTCTAAGCCCTGCAAAATAAAGTCCTTCTACACTCTTACATTCCTGCGGATAATTATCCTGACTTCCACCCGGCTTATAAACCGACATCCAGCTGCCTTCAAAAGCTCCGGTATATCTTTCATAAGTCAAAGGAGTTGCAACATCTGTTACTTCAAGTTCAGACTTAACCTGAGGAATAAATTCTGCAACTGCATCTACGAACATTTTACAAAGTTCTTCTTTTTTTGCCTTGTAAGTTCCGTCGGCTTTTGCATTTTTCCAGAAAGAATAAGTATCACCAATCAACAGACAGGTGATAGAAGTTGTGCCTTCTGGCGAATGGTTCTTATAACGGGCATAATTATTCAAGCGAATTTCTGTCCATTTACAGCCGGCATATTCCAGAGGCTTTTTAAGAGGAAGTACAATTGCATAAGGAAGGGATGATAAATCGGCCTTAACACCAAGAGAAATAAAAATATTCTGGTCTGTCAAAAGATTTTTCTTCATCTTTGCAGTCCATTTTTCTTCAAGAGGTTTTTCAAATAACTGATCAATTGCAGCTCTTGTATCCTGACTTACAATTACAGATTCAGCTTCAAAATCGCCTTTGGATGTATGAACGCCTTTTACCTTTCCATTTTCAATCAAAACTTTTTCAACTTTGGTACGGTACTCAATCTTTCCACCAAGACCTTCAAAAGTTTCTTCCATATTTTTTACAAGACGGATTGAACCACCATCAGGATAACCACAATCTCCTGCCGCAAAAGCCCCCAAAGTATAGATGAAGGACAGGGCATTATAACGGTAACCAATCACACAGTTCAAAAGATGACGAAGATTTTTATTCTTAAATTTTCCAAGATAAGATTCCAGGCTTTCCTTAGTCAGACGAGGAACTCTTACAACCGCAGGCAGCATCTTAATAAATTCCATAAGATTAAAGCCCACTGGATTTTTACACTTACATCCCGCTACGTCAAAAACAGGCATGTGGAAATTTACAAAGGCCTTTGTGTCGCGGCACATCTTCTTTATCATTTTTGCATCTTCTGGAGCATAACGCAAAAGTTCCTTCTCCATTTCTGGAAGATAACGATAAAGGCTCACAACTTCTTTTCCATCATAAACTGTATAAAGAGGGTCTCTGTTTTCAATAGGATTATTGTCTTTTAAAGCACCAACTTCCTTCCAGATGCGGTTCAAAGGTAAAGCTGGTGAAGAACCGGTAAGCCAGTGCATTCCACCTTCAAAAAAATACCCCTTGCGGCTCCATCCTGTAGAGAAGCCACCAAATGTGTTGTGCTGTTCAAGAATTGTTACATCAAATCCTGAACGAGCAGCATAAATTCCTGCAGAAAGCCCCGAAACTCCGGCACCAACAATAATAAGTGATTTCATTTATATTCCTGTATTAATAAATTCCCTTAAAAGCAGCAACACAAGTAAAACAAGTTGTAACAAAAGTCAGGATTGCTGTAAGAAGTGGTAAGAACCATCCATTATTTGGAGAATTTCGGGAAGCATAAATTGTTGCCTCTGGAGGAATAACTGATTTTTTAGAAAGTTTTTTGCCTTCTTTATCAACAATTTTTACAACCTTAAAAAGGTTCTGGTCATAATCAAGACCTTCTGCAAGACTTACATAATAAGTCCAGTCTTTTCCAGGCTGATAAGAATATTTTCCAGGAGTAACAACAGCTCCCTGTACATTTACATAATACTGAATAAATGGAATTACAATTGTATCTTCCGGCTCAAGAACTAAATCCTTACTTGTATCAACCTTATCAGACTGAAAAATAAGTTCATACAAATTAATCGGGATTTTTTCACCTTCATTTCGGTCTGTTCCATTACGCCAGATATATGCATCTGTAAGATTAGATGAATTCAAGAGCATTAAAGGATTATCCGCAACTAACTGAGAACAGGTTTTTCCAGCTGTATATGGGAAACGTAAAAGTGCAATGGTTGATGGAGAAGATGCAACATCACCAGGCAGAGAAGCTTTTTCATTTCCATCATCATCATATTCTGCAACTAAAGATTTTGTAGAAATGTCATAGCGGTTAGAAACTGCACCTTCTACATAAATATAGCACTGTCTCATATTTCTGGATGCAATATTAACACTGTCATAACAGGCTAAAGGTTTGTCTAAATGCAAATCGCTTTCTGTAAGATATGAAACCTGATAAAGTGGATTTCCCCCAGTAAAACTGCTAAGTTCAATTCGGTTTTTATCGGCATATGGTGAAAAGCCCTGTCCATAATCAAAAATCAAAGAATTAAGTTCTTCTCCAGGAAGCAGTTCATATGTTCCTCCCCTAACAACTTCACCAGAAACAGTTACCTTTCGGTCAAATTTTGGAACAACAATTGTATCCCCTGGTCTGAGGTAAGGATTTTGAGAGAAATCACCATCACGGGAAGCTTTATAAAGGTCGTAAGTTGTTTCTTTTCCGCTGGCAGAAATAATCTTTATAAAACGATTTGATGAATAAGGTGTATAAAATGAACCTACAATATCTGTAACATGATTCAAAGCCCAGGCATCAACAACAGCTGAAGAAGTAACTTCTCCTTTTACAAATACGTGGAATTGAGCCGGGTTTGCAAGGAAGAACTGTATTCCACCTGTTGGATAGTTACTTACAACCAGCGATTCAACCCTGTTTTTAAATTCCTGAAGAGTAAGACCCTGAGCATTGATAAATCCAAGATTGGCAATTCTTACTTTATATGTACTGTCCACCGAAATAGAAAAACTTCCAGATGCAAAAGCAAGAGTATAAATATCACCAGCAGTTACAATGTATTCATTTGTTGCCATTGCAATCTGAGCTTTTTTAATACTATCAGCAGAAGTAAATGAACTTTGAGAACCTTCTGAAAATGCAAAAGTTGTAAAAATACTTAAAGTAAAAAGGGCTGCAATTATCTTTTTTATATTTTTTTTCATATTATTTTTTTCCTTTATTTCCACGAAGTTTTGACATAGCTTCATCATCTTTTTTGATATTTTCAATTGCATTCAGAAGGAAAGCTAAAAATACTGCAATAAAGAATGCCGCAAATGTAACGATGATACAGAGTTTTCCACGACTAGGACCAGACTTTAAATCTGGAACATCTGGTCTTTCAAGAATCTGGAATTTTGGAGTTTCTGACTGCATCTGAACTTTTAAAAGTTCCAGCTGAGTTCTAAGCTGAGTATAAACTTCTTTCTGTGCCTGTAATTCCAGCTGTAATTTCTGCTGTTCAATTCCAAGCTGACGTCCTGAAGCTGTGTTATAAATCTGTGCATTAGAAGTATTTGAAATTGCATTTGTAATTCTAATTACTTCGTTCCAGGTTATATCAATATTTTTTTCAAGATTTTCTTTTGTAATTTTGTTGTTATCAACACCAAGATCTGTAAGTTTATCTGCAATCCAGTCTACTGTGTAATCTACAACTTTTACTGCATATTCAGGATCTATATCTGTAAAAGAAATTGTCAAAACCCCACTGTCAGATTCAAAGTTTGTTTTAAACTGTTTAGTAAGCATTTTACGAACAGTTGCAACAGGAGCTTTTGTACCAGGTTTAAGTTCTGAATAAAGATCAAACTTCTGAGCTACAGAATCTAAGAAAGGATTTGAAGAGGCAAGGTAAATAACCAGATCACTGGTGGAAGAAGATTTACTTCCAAGATTTATACCAAGCATTGATGCTGCTGCAGAAGCCGCTCCAGAAG
>CAMPAL010000015.1 GCA_946631855.1 uncultured Treponema sp.
GAACCAGAATCTGAAGTGCTACCATTACACAATCGGGGAATAAGTGAGTATTAATGTATCAATTATTACTCACTATGTCAATAGTTATTCAAGCTATTTTGATTTTTTTGTTGAAGTTTTTTTTGCAGCAGGCTTTTTATCTGTAGATTTGCTTACTGCCTTTGATGTAGGTTTCTTTGCTGTTTTTGCAGCCTTTGGAACTGTAGTATCAACAACAGAGTTATCATCATTTGCAATTTCTGAACGAATGTACTTATCTGCTTTCCAGTCGTTCTCCCAGCGATTTCCATCAATACAATAACGGAACTGATATTCTTTATTTGTATCCAGCTGTTTCTTTACAGAGAAAGATCCATCTGGTCCTTTTTTCATTGGAATAGAGGTTTCATTCCAGCTGTTGAAATCTCCAACTAAATAAACTTTTTCTGCACCTGCTGCAGCTTCAGCGTTTAATGTAAAAACAACAGTACATTTTTTTCCATCACTGGAATATGTTTTCTTTAATGACATTTCTTCATCTCCTAATTTTTATCATTTAAAATATCAGAAAAACAATTATTAACTAATACAATAGTAATAAGTCAGAGAAGGAAAATCAAGTTAAAAATATTTGTTATACCTATTCTGCAAGTGCTGAACTAAGACTTTTTATCAAACTGTCACTCAAACGAATTAAAGGACCTGCTTTTTTAAGATTTCTGTCCGCAAGTAAAGGAATTTCCTGCAAAAGATATGAATCCAGATAGATTTTTATAGAACCGCACTTTTGTCCTAATTCAACCTGGCCGAATTCATAATCATCAATATTAAGATAAACTTTTATATCAGAAAGATTATCATCTGCACTTGAGCCAGAAATGTATGGAACTGTAAGAATCTTATCCTGATAAGCCGGAACAAGATTTATTCCCTTCTGACTGGCCCCAAAAGTCCTGATAAAATATGAATGATTATATGATTCCAGAGAATAATCTGTAAAATTCTTAAATGCCCATTCCATCAGCTCTTTGCCATCATGAACACGTCCAGCCTGACCTTCCTGACTGCTGGCTCCAGGTCCACCCATTGTTACAGACAGGAATCTTTTTCCCATTCGATGGGCTGTCAAAGAAAGATTATAACCGCTTTCATCAATGTAGCCTGTTTTTAATCCGTCTGCACCATCAAGCAGTCCAAGCAGAGGATTTGTATTTCTCTGGGTAATGGACATTGTGATATGACGGGGAAGCCCCTGACTAAAATCCTGAGCAGAAAGTTTATCTCCAGGTGCAAGATTTTTTTCTTTAGGGTATGTAAATTTCTGAACACTATGATAACGGCTGATAGAATCCGGATACTTTTTCAGATAAATCTGACAGAAAGCAGCCATTTCGCGGGCAGTTGTTGTATTCAATTCACTATAACCAGAACTTTCTACAAAATGAGTTTTTTCCAGTCCTAAATCCCAGGCAATCTGGTTCATTTTTTCTACAAATGCATCCATACTGCCACAGGTAGCATAGGCCAGTGCATAAGCCGCATCATTTCCAGAACAAACTGAAAGTCCAAGTAAAAGTTCTTCAAGGGTTACCTTCTGCCCTTCTCCAAGAAACATTAAAGACGAGTGAGGAGGCATGTTACAGGCCCAGGATTCAGGAGGAAGCGGAATTTCCTGATCATAGGTGAATTTTCCCTGAGCAACAGCTTCTTCCACCACATACATACAAAAAAGTTTTGTCATGCTGGCAGGAGGAATAACAGTATCTGCATTTTTTTCACAAAGTATATTTCCATTTGCAGTATCAATCAGAATGTAAGATTTTGCCCAAACATCTAAAAGTGGTTCTGATAATTCATAGGGAAGGTCTTTTAAAATACCGTAACGTTCCGAATACTGATTTAAAAGATATTTATTTAATGAAAGATTTTCTTCTGTACTTAAAGTTTTTGCCTCTACTGTATTCTTAAATTGAACCGCTCTAATCAGAGTAAAAACAAAGAAGATAAAAATTAAAGCTGATAAAGTCAGAAGACTTATTTTTAAGATGGGATTTTTTTTATTTTGCTGATTTTCTTCAGAATTTTTATAATTCAACATATCTTTCATAGGATTTTATATTTAACTCAATTTTTAGATTTCTGCCAAGTAAAAGACGATATTTTTTATAAAAAGCATTTTTAATTTAAGCATATTTAAAATTATTAAGCCTCGTTGAAATAATAATACAAATTCGTTATGATTTATGCCAAAATTACTATATACAGAGGTAGCGTATGAATATTTTTAAGGGTGCTTTTACGGCTTTAATTACGCCGATGAATGCTGATGGAACTGTAGATTTTGATGGATTCCGCAAAAATGTCAAATTTCAGCTTGAAGAAGGAATTGACGGTCTTGTTCCTCTTGGAACAACCGCAGAAACTCCAACTCTTGATGAAAAAGCTGGCAGCGAAGAAGATAAAATCATCGAAATCGTTTTTGATGAAGTTCGCAAATTTGAAAAAACCTCTGGCAAAAAAATCCCTGTAATTTTAGGTGCAGGTTCAAACAATACAAAGGATGCTGTTGCTTATTGTGAAAGAGCAAAGAAAGCAGGTGCAGATGCAGCTTTAGTTGTTACACCTTACTACAACAAACCTTCAAAAGAAGGAATTTACCAGCACTTTGCAGCTTGTTCTAAAGTTGGTATTCCAATTATTGTATACAACATTCAGGGACGTACAGGATTGAACATCCCAACTGACCTGCTTGTAAGAATTGCAGAACTTCCAAATATCGCTGGGGTAAAAGAAGCAAGTGGTTCTGTTGCTCAGATGATGGAAGTTATTGGACAGATAAAGAATAAGAAACCTGATTTTGCAGTTCTTTCTGGAGATGACGGTTTAACTCTGCCATTAATTGCTGCTGGAGGAGACGGAATTATTTCTGTTGCTTCAAACATGATTCCTGCTTTGATGCACGAATTAGCTCAGTCAGCCCTGGATGGAGATTTAAAGAAGGCACGTGAAATCCACTATCGTCTTGCTCCATTCTTTAAGGCTGAATTCTGTGATGGAAACCCTTCTTCTATAAAGTATGCAATGAACTTTAAGAAGATGCCTGCAGGAACTTTGAGATTGCCTCTGGTAGAGGTAAACGACGCTGCAAAGAAGCAAATTGAGCAGGCTATTAAGGAATGTAATTTATAGTAATTAGGTTATAGGTGTTAGGTTATAGGTGCTAGGTTAAAAAAAGGAGAAATTTTGATATGAGTGAAAAAATAAAGGTTGGTGTACTCGGCGCTACAGGTATGGTTGGACAGCGCTATATTAAATTGTTGGAAAATCATCCATGGTTTGAAGTAACATACGTTGCTGCTTCTCCACGTTCTGCAGGTCAGCTTTATAAAGATGCAGTTGCAAACCGCTGGCTCATTGGTGCAGAAATCCCTGCTGGCGTTGCAAACCTTACTGTAGAAGATGCAAATATTGCAGAAAAAGCTCTTGGTAAGTGTCAGTTTGTATTCTCTGCTCTTGAAATGCCTAAAAAGGATGATATCAAGGCTCTGGAAGCTGCTTACGCTGCAGAAGGTATTCCTGTAGTTTCAAATGCCTCTGCAAACCGCTGGACAGAAGATGTCCCAATGTTAGTTCCAGAAATCAACTACGAACACCTCAAGGTTATTGACGAACAGAAAAAACACCACGGCTGGGACAAGGGCTTTATTGCTGTAAAACCTAACTGTTCTTTACAGACATACATGATGCCTATTCACGCTTTGATTCAGGCAGGCTACCCAATCAAGAGAATGATTGTAACAACTTTGCAGGCTACATCAGGGGCAGGATATCCTGGAGTTCCTTCGTTCGACATGATTGACAACATTGTTCCATTCATCGGTGGTGAAGAAGAAAAAACAGAAAAAGAATGTCTCAAGATTTTGGGAACTGTAAAAGACGGTAAGATTGAAAACGCTAAGTATCCAATCGTTTCTTCTACATGTACACGTGTTCCTGTAATTGATGGACATACAGCTTGTGTTTCTCTTGAATTTGACCTGCCAGATGACAAAAAACCTTCTCTTGAAGAAATTGAAAAAATCTGGACTTCATATACATCACTTCCACAGGAATTGAAATTACCTTCAGCTCCTGAACATCCAATTGTTGTACGTCATGAAGAAAATCGTCCACAGCCAAGACGTGACCGTGAAACAGAAAAAGGTATGGCTTGTGTAATTGGAAGACTTCGCCCATGTAACGTATTTGACATCAAGTTTGTTGCATTGAGCCACAATACAAAAAGAGGTGCTGCTTTAGGTGGTATTCTTAACGCAGAACTTCTTAAGGCAAAGAATTATCTTTAATCTAAGATAAATGATTGCAAAATGCATCCTGGAAGCGTAAAAACTTTTGGGATGCATTTTTTTTTACTTTTTGGCAACAATCACCATGGTTCGGGCCGCCTGGTCATATGGTGAAAAGTCAAAATCACCATAAACAAAAGCCTGCTTAAAACCAATCTTCAATAAAATATCCCTTAAATCTGCAGCAGAATAGAGTCTTTGAACAAAACGGTGGGTAAATTCAGGCTTTTCAGAAGGACCAGAACCAAGAGGATATAAATCCCAGCAGGAAAGTAAACCTTCCCAGGCACCCACAACTTCAAAATGAGTTTTTACAGTATAGCCTGCTCTTTCAAATTCTTCTCCAGGAGTCCAGTACATTATTGCAGTTTCACGACTGACACACTCCAGAATAAAAGTTCCACCATCTTTTAAGGAATCATAGATATTTTTTAGAATTTCTAAATCTTCTTCCTGAGTATCACAGTATCCAAATGAAGTATAAAGATTGACTGCACAATCATACAATTGAGGAGCCTTAAAAGTTCGCAAATCGGCCTTTATGAGATTCAGATCGACTCCTTCTGCCTGAGCACTGTCTTTTGCGGCATCAAGTTCATTCTGAATTATATCTACGCCGGTAACATCAAGACCAAGAGCAGCCATTTCTACTGAAATACGGCCTAAACCACATCCAGCATCTAAAACCTTGCCACCTTTTGAAAGGCCTGCAATTTTCATTACATCTTCTGCAACATCAGGTGCTTCCGCCCATCTGGCTTCATCAAACATTATTGGTGCATAATGTGTCCAAAACTCATCAGATTCGAACCATTCCATATCAGCCTCTACTTTTTCTCCATCCTTTTGCAATATTCTTCAATATCAATTCTTTCACCTTCAAACATAAGTGTCAAAGCCTTTTGAACAGCCCTGCCCTTTTTATCAACATAAAGTTCAAGCTGCAAATCCATGTTATTAATCAGTGTTGAATTATCAACAATATCTGCATAGGATTCCTGAAGGTAATATTGATTATGGGTTTCTGCATAAGGTGATGAAGAATCTTCAATTACGAGCTGAACATAACGTCCCTTAAAAGGATGATATGGATCATAAACATGACAGGAAAGTGTAACAATGTTTCCGTCTTTTATTGCCTGAGATTTTATTCTCTGCGAAAAAGTTACAAGAGAAACAAGAACAAATATCTGAAAAAGAAAAACTGCTGTGACTGTAAATAGAACAATCTTATTTTTCATCTTTTACCTCCGAAACTTTATCAGCTTTTTTAATAATTTTAGGTAAAAGAAGATTAATAACAAGGATGATTATTCCGCAAAGAATAAAGGCTATTCCACGGGCAATAAGACTGTTTGTTGCTGTAAAAAACTTTACGCAGGCTAGAAAAAGAAGATAAACAGAATAAATATTTACACCAGCGGTTGACCCTTCCCTAATTTGAAAAATGATTTCTTCAAGTGCAAAGAACATGAGCAGAAGTATACATACTACTTCAAGAAGTCTGTTCAGCAGAGGTTTATTTTCTGCAAAGTTGCAAACTACTAGAAGTGAAAAAAAGAAAAGACAGAAAGTATAAAGGAATTGAGCATAATTTATCCTTTCTTTTCTGCTCTTAAGTTTCAGAAATGGTCTGAACAGCCCAAGGAAGAAAAGATAAACATAGGTCAGAAAAAACTCTATATAAAACATCACGTCATTTTCATAATAAGGGGCTGAAATTGTCTCAACTTTAAAGGGCAGAAAAATTACAAAAAGTGTAGAAATGATAAAAACAATCCTTCCTGCATTCTTTATGCCTTTTTCTGGGAAAGACTGCAAAAACAGACCAAGTACCGCAGGTCCAAAAGCAAAGAACAAAATAATTACAAAGAAATTAAATCCAAACACTACATCAAGAATAAAAGTCAAAAGGAAAGCAGCAACAAAACCAGTGAGAGAATAATCTTTAAAACGGGTCAATTTGAAAGTAGCATATAATCCTGCTGTAGCAACAAGGAACTTAGCAATATTAACAGAAAGTTTCGAAGCATAGGTGAAGAAATCTACATACGAAAGCACATAATACAAAGTGAAAACTAACAAAAGAATCAGAAATTCCAGCAATTTAAAACAGAGTTTTTTATCTGAAAAAAGTTTATTCCACCCGAGTGCCAGAGTTCCAAAAGAAGAAAGGCCCATACAAATAAGGAGAATGTTCTGTAAAAGCACAAGAGAACCTTTTCCAGAATATGCAATATAGGATTTACTTCCATGGAAAACCATAATTACATATCCAAGACTTAAAAGAGAATTCAAAATTATCAGATTTACATTCAAATCACAATCTTTTTGATTTAAGTGTCTGTAAAACAGAAGGACTGTATAAAGTAAAATATAAATTACAAGAGAAAGAGTTAAAAGTTTCCAGTTTCCCGCAAGAAGAAGTAAAAAAGTTCCGGCAGAAGTGATATAAAAGCAGACCTTTCTAAGAAAAAATGCGGAATACAAATTATAAATCAAAAGAATTATAAAAAGCGGAATAAATGCATTAAAAGATTCCAGCTGGAGTGGAGCATAATTCAAAACTAAATTAAAAATTAAAACCACCAGAGGATAAACCAGAATCATAAGTTCATGGCTAAAACGCTTTTCTCCGACAGCAGAATAAATATAAAATCCAAAGGTAAGCAAATTGAGGATAAGAAAAAGGCCTTCCTGCCTTAAAGAATAACCAGAGCCCCAGAAAGACGAACTCGAAAGAAATAGAAAAGGAATAACAAGCACAATAAGAGAAGCGTATTTTACAATCAAAGCATATTCTTTTTTTATTTTCAGGTGTTTTGAAGCATAAAAATAAAGCAGAGAAGAAACTGGAATTAAGAAGAGAACCGATTTTTCTGCGATTGAAAATGAAATAAAAAGTATAAACGAAAGAATTCGGGAAGAATTTGTTTTTGTAAGCAGCATGATAAGGACAGAAGAAATTGTCCACAAAAAGAAAAGTAGCTGCCAGCTTACAGGAAGCATGTAAATCTGACTTAAAAACTCTATGGAAGCGCCAAATAAGACTATCCACAAAGCTGAAACAAATTCCAGAAAGCCAGCTTTCTTAAAAATAGATTTTTCTTTTTTTGAAAAAAATACTGGAAGCATTAAAAAAGCCGGCAAAAAGTTTATAATAAAAGCGCCAATTGTTTTAATGAATCTGGAGATGGAATGCCAGTTATAGGCAATTAAAGAAATAATTCCACCAGCAATAAACAGGGCCGCAATTACAGAAAGAATCAGACTTGCTTTAACAGGCTTTCTTTTTTGTTCAGGCACTCTTTCTGGAACTTTTTCAGGTTCATAATTCCAGAAAGGAGATTCTTCCACCTTCTGTTTTTTCTCATAAAAATCCAGAATCTTTTGTGCAGAAGCAGAATCAATAAGTGAATCCTTTTCCCACAAGGGAAGCTGACTTTTGAGCCAGTCAAAATGATTTTCCATACTTCCTCCAATTCGTCAGTAAAAACTGCCCTATTTTATGATTTTAATGTTACATAAGTTTTTCCTGCCCCACCATCTTCTGCCGGAGCATATTCAAAATCGGCAACAAAAGGACTGTGAGAAAGATAATCGCGAACTGTCTGCTGCAAAACTCCGTCCCCCTTGCCATGAATTACACTAAAATGCATAAGATTGTTCAAAACGCAAAGATCTATCTGATGCTCTAAAGCCCGGACAGCTTCGTCTGAATACATTCCAAGAAGCCTTAGTTCATAGGCAGGTCTTTCCTTTTCTTTTTCAAAAATGTAATTTCCGTTTACAAGGGAAGGACTGGAAACTTCGAAAGAAACATCAGGAGTAAGATTTTCATCCTGTTTAGCAGAAAGTTTCAAATCTTTTTCTTTGACTGCCATTTTCATACTGCCAAACTGAACCTGCCAGGCTCCTTTTTTTCCTTTAGCAATAATTGTACCTTCAATTCCTGTAGTTTTAGAAATAACCCGGGCACCAGGTTGAAATGTTTTTATTTGAGAAGATGCTGCATATCCATTTTGTTTAGACTTAGAAGCAGAAGCACCATTTGCAAGACTTTCTGTAGTAATTACAGAAGAAGCATACTTCAAAGCTTCTGCATTCGACATCTTTTTTTTAGTCTTTTTGTTTGAAGCCGGATGCTTTTGTTTAGCCAATTCCTTTGCAAAGTTTTCTTCATCACGGGAAAGTTTTTCTTCCTCTGCTTCCACCTTATTTTCAAGTCTCTGGCTTTCCTGTGTCAGTTCATTAATAAAACTTTTTACACCCAGAGTTTTTTCTCTTGTAATTTCGCCTTCTTTCAAAGTACGAACGAGATTTTCCAGCTGACGACGACTGTGCACCAGAAAATCATTCATTTCCTGAGTCTTTCCTTTTTTCAAATCATTTTCTTTACGGCGGAGATCTATTTCTTTTTGCTTAAGTCTCAGTAATTTCTCCTGAGCTTCGGAGGCCTGTCTTTCAGCTTCTTTTTGAACCTTATTCAATTCTATATGCTTGCGGTTCAATCCACGAATTAAAGCAGAAACATCGGCCTGCTCTGTGGCAATATAATTTTTGGCCGCCTTACAAATTGATGATGGAAGTCCACTTTTTTGAGCAATATCAAGGGCATGACTTTCGCCAGGAACTCCCATAAGCAAATGATAAGATGGTGATAAAGTATCCTGATTAAACTCCACCGAAGCATTTATACAAGAAGGATTTGTATAACCATAATTTTTCAGAATTCCCTGATGAGTTGTAACAAGGACAAAACTCTTTTTTTCTATCAATTGGTCTAAAACGGCCATAGCAATTGCAGTACCTTCCTGAGGATCAGTTCCACTTCCAAGTTCATCAAGTAAAACCAGAGTGTCAGAAGAAGCCGCGTTGACTGCCTGAGCAATATTTTTCATATGTCCGCTAAAGGTAGAAAGACTCTGATCCAGAGACTGATCATCACCAATATCAGCAAAAACATTAGAAAAAACAGGAAGACAGGTTCCTTCCGCAGCAGGAATAGGAAATCCCGCCTGATTAAGCATAGAAAGGAGTGCAAAAGTTTTTAGACTTACAGTTTTTCCACCAGTGTTTGGGCCTGTTATAATCAGAACCCTTTTTCCTTCCATGAAGCGAATATCAATTGGAACAGCTTTTTCACCAAGCAGGGGGTGTCTTGCCTGAACTAATACAGGAGGCTGATTTTCAGAAATCTGTGCATAATTACAGTTATGTTCCGAGCCCCAGCGTTCTGCTGCCAAGGTTGTATCAAGCAAAATCATAACAGGAAGAGCATCTCTGAGCAAAGGAATTGAAGGCTGCAGGCTTGCAGTTACTTCTGTAAGAATCTTTTTTATAACTGCCTGAAGTTCAAACTCCAGCTGAATAAGTTCATTTGAACAAAGAACCGCTTCTTCCGGCTCAATATAAACAGTTTGAGCAGACTGACTTACTTCGTGAATAATGCCTGGAATTCTATTTTGCAGGCTTGCTTTTACGGCAAGAACTTGTCGGCCGTTTCGCAAAACTGGGACAGAACTTTCAAGAACTCCGGATAACTTCTGGTCTGAAGTAAAGCCCTGCATAATTGTTTTTATTTTCGAATTAAGATTTGCAATTTTTTTTCTGATGGCACTTATTTCCGGCAAATCCCTCATTTCTCCTTCAGGAGTTATTACACGGAAAACTTTCTTTTCTGTTTCAGAAAAATCTGGAATAAGTTCAAGTTCTTTCGGAAGAAGTTTTAATTCCAGAGCAGTTTGATGAAGTGCAATTCCTTCTTTTACTTTTTTTACACTGGTAACAAACTGGCCAATTGACCTTAGCTGTTCCAGAGTAAGGGCTGCCCCATTAGTTTTTATAAGGGGAAGCAAAGGTTTTACAGGACTCCAGCCCGAAAGTGGATTTGCATGCTTATGAGAAAGATATAAAGCCCATTCCCTGCTTAAATTTTTAAGTTTTTCTATTTCAGCAGTTTTTTTCAAAGGTTCTCTTGCTAAAAGATTGTCTCTTCCTTCTTCTGAAAGACAATACTGAGCAACCTGATCTCTTATACGAAAAAAATCGATTTCTGTTAGTGTTTTAAAATTCATGAGTTAATACTTAAAAAAATGATATTTCCCGGTTTAATCTTCCCAGGAACCAGTAAGAATCTCTCTGGAAATACGTTTCCAGCTGTCATAACGTTCTTCGGTGATATTTCCCTCTTCAAGGGCCTTCCTTACTGCACAATCTGGTTCTGTAAGATGTTTACAATTCAAACCAAATTTACACTTTCCGATATATGGTTCAAACTCCCTGAAATAAAGAGCCAGATCCTGAGCTTCAATATCATCCAGAACAAAACGACGGATACCCGGAGTATCAATAATATTAGCTTTACGGCCCTGAACTCCTTCTGTAAGAGTTTCATTCAAAGTAAGGTGGATTAAAGTTCCTTTTGTTGTTGTGTGGCTTCCCCTTCCATACTTTTTAGAAAGACTTCCGGTTTTCAGAACGCAGGTATTATCCATCACATTAATAAGGCTTGATTTTCCAACCCCAGACTGACCTACAAAAGCCGAAAGATGATCTTCAAGAAGTTCAGCAAATTCTGTCATTCCTTCACCAGTTTTTGCAGAAATACGGAGAACTTTATAGCCAAGATCAGACCAGATGTTAAGTCTTTTATCAATTGCGTCATATTCTTCCTGGCGGCCATCAGTCTGCATTTCTTCTGCAAGATCCCATTTATTGCAAACAATAACAGGAGTAATTCCCTGGTGTTCTGCCTGAGCTAAAGCACGATCTGTAAAACGAGGTCTAAAAGGAGGTTCGTCAGGAGTTGTTACTAAAATTAAATAATCAAGATTAGAAGCCAGCAGCTGAGGACAACGACCTTTTACATTCCAGCGCAAAAAAGTATTTTTTCTTTCCTGCAGACTGATTATTTGACCTTTTTCCTCATTCAAAGGATCAGGTTCAACTTCTACATGATCGCCTGGTGCAATAGGATTATAAAAATCCCTGTCTGTTTTTACAACTTTCCCCTTAATTGTACATGCACGGATAAGTTCATCTTCACATTCAACAGTAAAAAGATTGTTTGTACCCGCTACTACTGTTCCTTTCAACTTAACTCCTACTGTAAGCCTTCTATTTCGTTAAACAGGGCTTCATATAAAGTAGCTTTGTCACTGTTTGTTGTTTTGATTGTAGCAGCCATTCTTCTGGCAATTTCCAGTACAACCTTATAACCAAAAACAGGTTCTTCATCGCTGATTTTTTCAAAATTCTTCTTAGTTAAAACAATTGTCTTACATGGAACAGCAGCCTTTACAGTTGCGGTTCTTGCATCATTACTGATTAAGGCAGTTTCTCCAAAAAAAACATTCATATCAGAAGTAAGGCGGGCAAGAGCCAGAGTATCACCAGCAGGGGTAGAACGCTCAATAAGAACACTGCCGTTATACAAAATAAAGAAGTCTTCTCCAAAATCCCCTTCTTTGATGATAACATCACCTTTTGAAAACTCTTTAATCTGAATGTTATTATAAACTGCTTTTAGAATTCTATTGTTTCTTTCATTATCTTCTGAAAATTCTGTAAATAAAGAGATTTTACGCAATTTAGGAAGTACTGTTTCAAAATTATCCATGTCTACTCTCCCTTAGCCAGTAAAGCCTTACCACGTACATAAATGGCCTTTGTATTTTTCTGAATCAGGAAACCTGGTTCTGGTGTTAAAACAGGTTCATTACTCTTTAAAGTTTTTACCTTCTGAAGATTAGAAATTACATCTTTTACATTAGGATTAAGCTGGGCATCTCTAAGAGCATCCCTTCTGCGCTGGTGGAAGTTTCCTGTATTAAGCAAAAGTCCAACCAGAACTCCATTTTTATTTCCCTTGCTCCATTCATCATCTTCAAACTCTTTGTAAGTTTTTCCAATATATGAAGGAGGAATATCTCCAATCAGAATACCTGTATCTGCATCATCAGAAATTAAAGCTCTGATTACGTTTGAATAACCAAGTCCGGAAGAAGCTGTTGCAAGCAGACTGTGTTCATATTCCTGAGTCAAAATGATTTCGTCACAGTGAGCAAGCTGAAGATGTTTTTCAAACTTAGAATCAAGTAATTCTGCCGCAATATAAATCGAAGGATTAAGATTCTGAATAGTATGAACTGCAAGAACTGTACGGCTGTCAATTTCAAGATTTGAATAATTTTTTGAATGATCTGCAATAATCAAAGCTCTTTCTGCGGTAAAAATTTCTGCTCGTTTAAGAACTGCTTCATCAGAAAAATCACCAGAAATATAATTAATTCCCTTAAAACGACTTTCTTCACGAATCTGGGCTATCTGTTCACTTGGTGCATCATTCACCAGAACGATCATTTCTACATCTATATCTGGATTTGAATTCAAAACTGTATCAAGAATTTTATCGAAGCCAGGTCGCCATCCGCATAAAATAAAATGTCCTTTCATTTTTTTTAATTTCCTCAATCCTTTATCATTTTTTATTTGTGCACTTGTAAATAAAGATGCTATTTTACCGGTTATTACACTAAGAAGGGCCATTCCAAAGATAAGAAGAATCAGAGCTGCAGTTCGGCCGCCAACAGATTTGACACAATAATCAAAATATCCTGCAAAAACTGTAACAAGGGTAAACCAGACTGAATCGAACAAGGTTTGAATACCACTTTCTGTCTGAGTTTCGGTTTTAAATACTTCCAGAGTTGCAAGAATGATTATAATTCCCACCAGAATCCAGATATAGAAAAACGGATTCTTAAGGGTGTAGATTAGATTTCGCTTAAAATGCTTAAACTTTCCCGATTTTTTTTTACTCATAGAAAAAATATATCATATAAGACGCTTATTTTAAAGCATCCTTAGGAAAGGCAAGACTTATATCAGAATCAGGAAGACTGACAGGTTTATATTCTTTCCAGGCCTCCTCCACAGGAATCAAAAGTCTTTCTTCGGGATATTTATTCCACTGTTTCATTCCAAGCTGAAGAGCAAGTGAATAGGTATCCTGAGAAACAGTAATTTCAACCGGAACCCAGGCCTTATTATCCTGAGAAATATAATTTTTTTTGCCAAGTTTATTATCTGCTTCTGAAATTGTATAACCTGAATCATAAGCCATAAAGATATGACCAGGAATGGTGATAATGGCAGTTTTTACACCAAGAGCTTCAAGTAAGGAACAGTTAAGAATTGTAAGGTCATCACAATCTCCACCATGATAGAGTAAAGTCTGATAAGGAAACTGCAAAAAGTCTATAGATGCAGTTCCAACATTATCTGTAAAGGCGCTGGACGGATCTACAACATAGTTAATTCCATATGCCTTAAGAACAGTAAATACGGCAGATGCATACTGATTATTTGGATTTTCTCCAACTCTATTTTTAAGTGCAAGCTGAATCTGGCGGGCAAAACGCTGAACGGCACCATCGCGGGCAGAAATAAAAGCAGCAGCCCTGCGGTCATCCTCCCAGGACATAGAATTTCTTGTAAAAGTCTGAAGAGAAACATTTTCTTTGTATTCACTTGCTTTTCCAAGACTCCTGTAAGTTACTTTTACTTCCAGTGTTGAAAGCTGATTCTGAAGCTGATTTAAAATACTTTCATTCAAAAAGGCAGTCAGATTTGCTTCAAATTCCTGACCAAATCCTACTTTATCATAAGATGCAACAACTTTTGGTGTAGACATAAACTGTTCGATAAAAACAGAAACTTCTACATCAGTTATGGCATTTTTTTCATTATTCAAAAAAGTAACCTTTCCAAAAGGATTCTGATCATAACGGGAATAAAAAATAGGGAAAATTGCTTCATACTCAGAAGAAACGTTTTTTATATCCGACTGGCCAAAAAGACCTTTCGTAAAGTTGTAAGAAAGTCCAAGTCCAATTTCAATTCTATTCATAAAGCTTTCTGGCTGATATGAATAATTTTTATAAGAAGTAAAAGCAAAAACAGAAAAATCAGGTCTGAAGTGATATGATCCCTGCAGTCTTCCACCATAAAACAGCCCTGCAGCAGAAGAAATACGCAAATCTTTATTTTCAGGAAGATTCCACACACCAAACAAGCCTTCCCCGCCAATGCTGAAACGGTCATTTATTCTGAAATTATAGCCGGCAGCGAGACCAAAATCTAAAAGCCAGAAAGGAACAATGCCGTTTGTAATTACATAAGTTGGACTTCCCTGGACAGAAATGTAAATATCATCCCTCTTACGCACAGAAAAAAGGTTTACATCCAGAGAAAGACTGCCACCAAGAAGATAATTATACATAGAACCCGGTGCCAGAACATAATCAGGCATAAGGCGGGTAGAAAATTCTACAGAAAAAAGAGACAAAGTGATAAAACAAGCCGAACAAAAAGAAATGATTTTTTTAGAAAACTTCATCAAACCATTCCCCTTTTATAAGCCCAATTTAGATTTACAGTTTTCAAGGCCTCGCAAGGCTGTTCTGTTTTTTGGATCCAGCTGCAATACCCAGTTATACTGAGTCATAGCGGAGTTGTAACTTTTTTCCATGAAGTAAACATTTGCAAGGTTATTGATTGAAGCTATATTTCCGTTATTTGCCCCTTTCTGAAATTCTGCCTTTGCATCTGCATAACGACCTGCTTTTACATAAGCAAGACCAAGTTTATTTGAATCACCACTTGCACGGGCATTCTGAATTACCTGAACAATATCTGTATCTATGTATGATTGAACTGCATTTCT
The DNA here is from genome assembly GCA_946631855.1 of uncultured Treponema sp. Taxonomy (GTDB): domain Bacteria; phylum Spirochaetota; class Spirochaetia; order Treponematales; family Treponemataceae; genus Treponema_D. Next base: position 15,055 of record CAMPAL010000015.1, read on the forward strand.
TGTCAAACGCTTAATTTCTGCCTGAGAAGGTTTTACCAGTGAATCTCCAGATCCAGTATAAACAGCTGGTGGATAAATAGACCAGGCTTCATGAGTTGCAATAAACTCGTAGTAACCTTCCTCATCCTGATTACATTTTTTTACAAGTTCTGCACCTCTAGCACGGCTTTTTGCAAATCCTTTAGAAAATTCTGCCATTGAAAGCGCAAAATAAACATTATCCTCTGTAATAACCAGAGAATCTTCACTTGCAAAATGATTTGTTGCAGCCGTAGGATTTATTCCCATTCCTACAAAAACAAGAAAATCATCATCCAGAGGAAGATAAGCGGTTTCAACTCCTACAGATTCCAGACAGGAAGCCAGCAAAATACCAATTTCGTCTAAATCTCCGGAAGAAAAATCCATTGTCTGCAAAGGATACTGAATATAATCATTCTCGTTTGAAAGATGATATTTTACATAAGGAGTCTGTTTATCATCGGAAAAAACAATTCCTGAAGAACGAAGTGCTTCGAACATACTTGCCGCAAACTGGAGATTTCTGTTCATGCCGGTGTACAAATCATTACGGGCAATTCCAGCAACATATTTTGCATATTCCAGAACTTCCGGTGTGTCAGGAGAAATGAAAGCTGCAATTGATTCATTATTTCCCCACACATAAGAATTTCTGTTTGTTACAGCCAGAGTAACGCTCTGAACAGCAGTTTTCTTTTTTCCAAGAAGTTCATACTCAATTACAATTTCACCAGAAAGCATTCCGTTTTCATTAAAGCGTAAAAGTTCAGAAGAAAAATCTACATACAAAGGAACTTCCACCGGCTTCATGCGATTAATCACCGGAATAACTTCAGATTTCAGAGCTGAGGAAGTATATTTTCCTGCTTTAAAACTTACAGTTACATTTCTGATTTCGGCAGATTCACCGTTTATGATTTTTGCAGTTCCAATTGGACTTATACGGTAAACCTGCTGAAACAAAGGATAGATTGAACCATTCAAATCAACATCAGCGTAACATGCACCTTTTGCAGATTTACCTGCAGAAAAATTCAGTTTTACTGACACGCCTGCGAAAGGCCCCGAAAGCAAGTTCTTTGAATTTGAAACCATGTAAGAAGAATATCCGCCAGTTGCACTTAAAGTTATGGCAGGGGTAAATCGAAATCCTACTTCACCATAACCACGCCAGTATAAATCGCTGGCAGATTTTGCACCCTTGTCTGTTTCAAAAGAATAATTATAAATACCAAAAGCACCACCTGCCCCAAGATACATTCTGGAAAACAGGTTGTAATATGCCCCCAGTCCAAGCCCCCCATTTATAAAATTAACTGATGAATTTAAATTTTCAGGAGATTCAGCAATATAGCCACCTTCAAGGCCTGCTGTAAGAAAATTAAAAAGAAGAACATCAGCCTGGGCATAAGCACCATAAGAAAACTTATAATACTGTTCCTGAGGAAAGCCCATAACAGGCGAAAGTCTTAAAGAAAAATCAATTGCAAAAACTGAAGTAAGAAAAATAAAGCTGGCAGCAATTGTGGAAATAATTTTTTTCACATATTTCTCCGCATATTTTTAATTTATAACAATTTATAATAAATCATAAATACACAATTAACAAGAAAAAGGACTGCCAGCTTCAAACTTTAATATGAACTTTTAAAAGTCCTACATTTTTTCCAGATAAGGAACAAGGATTAAGTTCAGGCTGTTCTTAATAACCTGCAAAGTACATTCTGCAAGATAAAGACGAGCCCCAGCCAGATCCTTATTTTCGGCATTCAGGATTGAACAGTTCTGGTAGAACTTACTGAAAAGTTTTGCTGTTTCATACAGATAGCCTGCAATTCCACTTGGGTCAAGATTTTCTGCACCCTTCTGAACGACTGCAGGGAAATCACCAAGCTGTTTAATCAGAGCCCATTCATCTTCGCTTGAAAGAAGTGCCAGAGCTTCATCTGAAGTATTTTCACAAATGCCAGCTTCTTTTGCCTTAGCAAGAATTGAGTTGATACGAGCCCCCATATACTGAAGATAAGGACCAGTATTTCCGTTGAAGCTCAATGATTCTTCTGGATTAAAGAGCATATCTTTTATTGGTGTAGCCTGAAGCAGATAATAATGCAAAGCACCAAGAGCAACTTTTTCAGCTACATCATCAGCATTTCCAACTTCTTCATCACGACCACGTTCTTTTATTGCTTTGAGGGCATCGGCATGTAAAGAGTCAATTAAATCATCAGCATCAACAATTGTTCCTTCACGACTCTTCATACGTCCGCTTGGAAGATTTACAAGACCATAGCTTAAGTGATAAAGGTTCTTAGCCCAGTCAAATCCAAGCTTTTTCAAAATGTGGAAAAGAATCTTAAAGTGATAGTTCTGTTCACTGGCAACTACATACACAAGCTGATTAAAAGCCCAGTCATCGTGACGGGAAATTGCAGTTCCAATATCCTGAGTGATATAAACAGAAGTACCGTCTTTGCGGAGAAGAACTTTTTCGTGATTATCTTCATCCTTTCCTTTACCTACAACATCTGTAACATCAATGCGGACTGAACCATCTTCTGCCTTAAAGAAAACTCCTTTTTCAAGACCTTTAAGAATCTGATCTTTTCCCTTAAGATAGGTTTCACTTTCCATGTAAAGTTTATCAAAAGAAACTCCTGTGCGGGCGTAAGTTTCCTTTACACCTTCCAAAGTCCAGTCATTCATTTTCTGCCAGAGAGCCCGTACTTCAGGATTTCCTTTTTCCCATTCAATAAGCATGTCTTCTGCCTGCTGGGCTGCTTCTGGATGTGCTGTTTCAGGTTTATCTTTTTCGCCTTTAAGCCAGCGGTCAAATTCAACATAACACTGACCAACAAAATGATCACCCTTCATTCCAAGACTTTCAGGAGTATCACCTTTTGCTTCATGGAACCATTTATAAGCCAGCATTGATTTACAAATATGAACACCACGATTATTAATAAGATCTACCTTGTAAACTTCGGCACCTGCCATTTTTAAAATACGGCTGACAGATTCACCAAGTGCGTCGTTTCTGAGGTGTCCAAGATGGAGAGGCTTATTTGTATTTGGTGAAGAATATTCAACCATTACACGACGACCTTCCAGAGGCTTGTTTCCTTCCTGATTGAATGAACCGTAAGAATCACCCTGCTTTGCAATTGCGGCTAAAATTGGAGCTGCTGCCCCAGCCTTGTCGAGTTTGATATTGATATAAGGACCTACTGCAAGAACTTTTCCAAGGCTGCATTCCTTAATAAATTCAAGAACACCTGATGCAATCTGAGGTGGAGCCATCCGTGCAGATTTAGCAAAAACGAACATTGGAATACCCAAATCACCCATTTCTGGATTAGGTGCATTCTGAACTACCATTTTATCCAGTAAAGAAGCATCAAGTTCTAAATTCTTTGCCTTAAAAAATTCAGTTACTGCTTTTGAAACAAGCTCTTTAAATTCTGATTTTACATCTGCCATAAAAAAAACTCCTGTAAATTAGTAAAAGAAATATTACCAATTTTCAGGAGTTTTAACAACGATTAGAAAAATCCCTTGAGCAGATTCTGAGCCTGATTTGAAATCTGTTTTTTAGCTTCTTCTTCGGCCTTAGCTTTTGCATCATTCACAGCCTTTTCAGTCTGATTTTTTGCATAATTCTGCATTTCTTTCTTTTTATTTTCCAGAGTCTTTTCAACATCTGAAAGCTGAGCTGAATAAGAATTAATTTTTGACTGAAGAGAATTAAAATCAGCAATATCTTCCAGAGCATCTTTTGAAAGATCTTCAAGTTTTGTTTTAATTTCAGCCTTAGCCTGATTTTTTACAGAAGAAATCTGCTTATTCATTTCTGCACTTAATGCATTTGCAAATTTCTTATCAGCATCTGAAGTTAAAGACAAAGAAAGACCTTTTTCAGCAGTATAAGCTGCATCTGCTTTCACTTCCATTTTTGTAATCTGTGATAAAACCCCGGAATAGATATTTGAAGCATAAGCAGGTTCAAAGGTCTGTGTTGTAATTTTTAATTTATCAAAAAGAGCATTTCCAGACAAAGCAAATTCTTCATCTTCATAAAACTTTACACGGGCTGCAATTTGAGTCTTTGCATCAAAAGAAGGACTTCCAGCTCCCCCACCAAACACCGCTGCATCCAGATTAAAAGGATAATTTTTTCCAGTATAATCAGCAGAAACTAAAGGTTCAGATGAATCTTCCCTTAAATCAACAGTAAAATCACAATGATGGCTTATGCTGTTCAAAGATAAATTCAAAAGTCCTGTAGCAGGTTTATTAAGTTTATTCATATCACTGCAAATATTTTCTACCTGCAGATTAAAATTCTTTCCCGAACCAGACAATTTTTTAATCCATACAGAAGGAACTGTATCTGCACGATAAACTACATTGCGGCCTGCAGCTCTTGAAACTCCAGTTTTCTTTGCTTTTTTAGCCTTAGCTTTCTTTTCTGAAGCAGCCTTTTTTGAAGAAGAAGTTTTTACATCCATCAGTTTCTGGCTGATTGTCTGATAGTATGGATAATATGAACCCAAAAGCTGATACATTGCATTGTCCAGGAGGCCTGTTACAAAAGAAGTTCCTGAATCTTTAAGACTAAAGGACTTAATTTTTTCAATTTCAGAATTTGCAAAATTAGTATCATGCTTTACCGCATCTGAAAGTTCTTTTGACAAGGCTGTAACCTGATTAGAGTCTGACTTCATGTCTGCAATAAGACTGTCACAGGAATTTTTTGCAGTCTGAACATTTTTAATTCCTTCGTCAAAAAGTTTTACAGCTTCAGCAATTTTTACCGGATCAGAAGCAATACTTTCATAATCATAAGTAATAAGATTTTGAACAGAAGCCTGAGTGTCATTTACAGTTTTTTCCAGTTCTGCAGGTTTATTCTGCCATTTACCAAGAAGGCCTGGAATTTGTGCCTGAACTTTTTCTGAAACCCCGGGAGTTTCCAGAGACTTGTAACAATTCTGAATGATTGTTTCAGGATTATACTGGTCAAAAAGCCCCGTAACCATATCTACAGAAGAAGATTTGATATTACCAATTTTTCCCTGAATGGCAGAACCAAGCTGAGAATCTTTGGAAGCAGATTTTTCTTTTTTTGCCTTTTCTTTTTTGATTTTTTCAAGTTTTTTAGGTGGAAGACTGCCATCGTAAGAACGTTCTTTTCCTGTTTCTACACCAAGAACCGAAAGTTCATCACTTACAAGACGGGCCCTCAAAGCCTGATTCAAATCAAAATCAAGGGCAAGGGAATCAATATAAATCAGATCTTTCATTGGTTCTGATTTATTTGCAATTTCAAATTTATTAATTCTTAAAGAGGCGTCTAAAAACTTAAAATCAACCTTTCCAATATCACACCTTGCTTCAAAAATCTTTTCACATCCAGACTGAAGGACCTTTTTTATAATAAGATTTTTTGTAAGGGTAAAAGCACAGACAAAAGCTGCAGCAAAAATTAAAACAGCCGCAAAAGGAAGAAGCTTAAATCTACCCTTCTGAGCCTTTATCTGTTTTGCAAGAATTTTTAAACGCTTAAAATCTTTCTTGTTAAAAAATTTGTCAGCTGGAATACCATAAACAGGAATCTGTTTTTTACCTTTCTTTCCAGTTTCAACAATAAGTCCCTGAATAAAAGTTTTATCTGCAGGAACAAATATCTTTTTATAAATCTTTGCTTCAAGCTTTTTCTTAGTATATTTTTTTCTAAAAAATGAAGGAGCTTTCTTATTTTCTTTCTTACTCATTTTTACATCTCCCATTAAACACTTGCACTAAGACTTGCAATCTTTTTTATAAAAGGAACTTTTGACAAGGCAAGTATTATTTTTGACTTTCTTACAAGAGGAATAATCTTTGCCCTCAAAAACCAGATTATCAATCGCGAAATCCAGTAAAGAGGGATATACAGAACAATTCCTGTAATTAAAGCTCCAGCAACAATTGTGTTGTTAAAACGGGTAAAGCCCAGGAATGGAACTTCCAGTAAAGTCGAAAAAACTGGTTTAAGAAAATCCAGATTAAGAATCCACCACCCAAGATTATCCAGGAAAGGATCTATAAGATGTCCCAGTAAAGAAAAGACCGTAGTCATTAAAACAAAGGTGATTTTGTTTATTCTCATAAAAAGACAGAAAACTGTAACTACATAAAAAAGAGCATTATTTTTGGGAATAAGTCCGAGTAAAAGTGCCAGACACAAAGCATGTGCAATTTCCCCAGGATGAGAGTTGCCATTTAAAGTTTTTAACAACTTTATAATTTTTTTTAACATTTTTTCTCCTTTTGCTATTGACACATTTTAACAGAAAAGATATATTAATCAAGCATTCGCAAGAATGAGTTGGGCTACTAGCTCAGTAGGTAGAGCAACGCCCTTTTAAGGCGTGGGTCACTGGTTCGAATCCAGTGTAGCTCACATAAAGGACTTTCGGAAACGGAAGTCCTTTTTTTTTATGTCCAGAATTATTCTACACACAAAAAAAGGACTGATTTCTGTGGAAATCAGTCCTTTCGTCATATTTCAGTTCGATTTGATTTATTTTCCTAAAATATCAGAAGTCAGATTATTATCTTCAATTACTTTTTTGATGCAGTCAAAAGTTGTTACACTTATATCATGTTCAATTTTGCAGGCATCTTCTGATGCAATATCTTCAGGAACTCCAATGCGAACCAGAAGGGCACTCAAAACAAGATGTCTTTCATAAATACGCTCTGCAATTTCACGACCTTTATCTTCCAGGGTGATAGTTCCGTCTTCTTCAATCTTTACATAATGTTCTGCCGCAAGATTATGAATTGTTACACTTACAGAAGGTCTGGAAAATCCCATCTCTCGGGCAATATCTATAGAACGTACCGGGCCTTTTTTTGATAAAACAAGAATAGTTTCAAGATACATTTCTGCGGATTCACGAATTTGCATTTTAAATTCCTCTTTTTCTTTTAGTATACTTTGTTTTTATTTTTATTCAACCGTTAGAATCAAGGTCCTGCAATCAAATTCCTAAAGTCTAAAGCTTAAATTCTGAATTATGTCTGTTCTTCATAATTTCAAGATAATTATTTTTTGGAACAGGTTTAGAAAAATAAAAGCCCTGAAGATAATCACAGCCGAGTTTTACCAGCCACTGGGCCTGATCTTTTTCTTCCACCCCTTCTGCAAGGACTGTCATTCCCATAGATTTTATCATACTGATTGTTGCAGCGAGTGCCTTTTCAGCCTTTTCATCAGAATAAGCTGCCCAGACAATGTATTTATCAATCTTAATCATCTTAAAAGGCAGATTAAGCATGTAATTCATATTTGAATAGCCTGAACCATAATCATCCAGAGATAATTCAAACCCCGCATCTGAAAGTTTCTGCATATTTCTTAAAAGAATTTCCGGGGTATGAGCCGCAGCTGTTTCGGTAATTTCAAGATTAATGATTGATGTAGGAATATTATAAATACTCTGTATTGCAAGAATCTGTTCTGCAAGAATTTCCTGCATACACTGGGCAACTGAAAGATTTACATCAATTTTCTTAATTCCGTATTCTTCTATGTTGATTGTAGAAATAGTCCTGCAGACCGCTTCATAAACGAATTCTCCAATACGCAAAATTGTTCCTGTTTTTTCGGCAATTGGAATAAAATCTTCAGGAGAAATAAAACGTCCATCTTCATCTTTAAGACGAATCAAGGCTTCTGCCCCAATCAGTTCTTTTTCGCCAACTGAATAAATAGGCTGATAATAAACATCAAATCTGTTTCCTGAAAGTCCGTGTCTTAAAGCATGTTCGATATAAACAGTTCGTCTTTTATCCTCAAGATCAATATCAGCAGCATAAAGAACTGGCTTCTTATAGCGTTCATCACTGGAAAACATTGAAATAATATCCATGATATCGCTGGAAGCACCTGCATCTGAAGGACAATTAATTACACAAATTCTTGAATACAATTTTACTTCAACAGAATCATAAAACCAGCTTTGTGTAAAACGATCCTGTATTGTCTTAACGACTGAATTTACCCTTTCTTCATTTGTGTTTTTTATAATAATTGCAAAGGATTCCTGATTCAGACAGAAAACCCCACTAAATGAAAATTCAGACTTCAAAAATGAAGCAACTTCTTTCAAAAGCATGTTGAGCTGATTAATACCAATTGTATTTCCCATAAAAACAGTGTCATCCATCATCAGAATTACACAAGAAAAAATATTTCCATGAGAAAACATCTGATCAGTCCTCCTGAAAAAGGACAGTTGATTCAAAACCTCGGTTGTACTGTCCATAACTTTTTCAGGTCTTTGAATATAAAAGAAAAACATCAAAAGACTTATAGAAACTGCAAAACACTGTATAAAATAACCGTAAAAACGATACTGAATATAAACAGATATACCTATTATAATCAGATATACAAAAACAAGCCTGATCTGTTTAGAAGGAATTACCTTTCTGTTTAGAAGGAGCACAAGGATGGAGAAAACAATATAATATCCGCTTATTCCATATAACAGATAGAACCAGAAATTATGATTTCTTATGTAACCGCAGTCAGCACACATTGAAAAGGCAAGAGGATAAAAACGGTCAACAATCGGACTTGCCCAGATTATGATAAGAGAAAGTGCATAAGGAATTACAATTGCTGCTCTGAGAAGTTTCAGATGTTTCTTAGAAAGACGGTTTAAGAAATCAACCATCGAAAGACAGTACATGGCATATAAAATTCCAAAAGAGTTTGCCGCGCTATAATAGAAACATTCAAAAATCCACCGCAGAAACAAAGGCACTGATATTGTATTTATTCTTACAATTGCTGTAACTAATTCCATTAAAGTACAGATAATCAGGTCGAAAACAATCAGAATGAATAAATTACTCTGCATCGAAGGAACTGTTCTTTTATAAAAATAAAAAAAGACCAGCAGGGATTCTATAAACAAAGCTGCAATATCAAAATCAAAATTTATTGCCATAAACAACTGTTATTATAAGTCACAAATTATCCACGGTCAAAAAAAAATCCGCTCCTGAGAAGGGCTATCTTTCTAAGAAATTCTACTTATATTGTGAACTTCCCCACATTTAATTATAATAATTTTCATGAGCTACAAAATTTTTATTGATGGAAAAGAAGGCACAACAGGCCTTAAAATTTTTGAACGTTTTGCAAAAAGAAGTGATCTTGAAATTCTGACTATTGATGAAGATAAAAGAAAAGATCCAGTTGAAAAAGCAAAACTGATTAACGCATCAGATTACACTTTCTTATGTCTTCCAGATGCAGCAGCAATTGAATCTGCAAAACTTTGTACAAATCCCAATACTGTAATTATTGATGCCTCCACCGCTCATCGTGTTAATCCGGACTGGGCTTACGGTTTTCCAGAACTGGACAAATCATTCAGAGAAAAAATTGAAAAATCAAACAGAATTGCAAATCCTGGCTGTTATGCCTCTGGTTCAATTGCAATTCTTTATCCTTTAGTAAAATCTGGAATTATGCAGAAAGATTATCCTGTAAATATTCACGCAGTAAGCGGATATTCTGGAGCTGGAAAAAAAGCAATTGCCCAGTATGAAGATCCTGCTCGCAATCCAGAACTTGACTCACCACGTCTTTATGCTTTGACTCAATCTCATAAACATCTTCCAGAAATTAAAATTATTTCTGGTCTCGAATTTGAACCAATTTTCAATCCTTATGTATGTGACTACTACCAGGGAATGACTGTTACAGTGGGACTTCACGCACGTCTTCTGGCAAAAAAAGTTACTGCAAAAGATGTGTGGGAAATGTTTGCAAAACACTATGACGGATGCAGATTTGTTCAGGTTGCCGGTTTCATGGGTGAAGGAACATTACCAGAACAATTTATTCCAGCAAATACCCTTGCAAACACCAACAATATGCAGATTTTTGTTTACGGAAATGATGACAGAATCATGATTACAACCCGATTCGACAATCTTGGAAAGGGTGCAAGTGGTGCTGCCGTTCAGTGTATGAACATTCGAATGGGAATTGATGAAGGTTTAAGCCTTTAATTTAGAAAAAATAATTTATACGGAAGAATAAAAATGGAAAAAAAATATTGCAGTCTTACCTTTGATGACGGACCAAACCTTGGCCATGATACAACCATGAATGATATGCTGGATATTCTGGAAAAATATAATATCAAGGCATCCTTTTTTCTGATTGGAAACAAAATCAACAAAGAAAACGAAAAAGTAATCAAACGTGCTTTTGACATGGGCTGTGATATTGAAAACCATTCCTGGACCCATCCAGACATGGCAAAACTCACCCGCGAAGAAATACTTGATGAATACAACAAATGTGACGAAGCCATCATCAAAATTACTGGAAAAAAGCCGGAATTCTTCCGTCCACCATATATCAGTGTCAGCAATTTAATGCACGAAGTAATTGATACACCATTTATCTGCGGGCACGGCTGTAAAGACTGGGAACTTGAAGTTTCTGCTGAAGAAAGAATTAAACTTTTGGAAGAAGGAACAAAGGATGGTGTACTCTATCTTCTTCACGTAATGGAAGGCAATACAAACACTCTGAAAGCTCTGGAAACATTCATCCCAGAACTTTTAAGTCAGGGATACACTTTTGTTACAGTTCCAGAAATGTTCAAAATAAAAGGCATTTCAACCAAAGGTCATTCCGGAAAGCTCTATACTTTCTGCTAAACCCTAAAAGTATATCTGAAGTTAATGTAAAATCTCTTGAATATAGTCTCACAAAAAGGTATAAATATACAAAAGGAATGAATATTTATGCAAATTAAATTTATAGATGGCGGCGTATGTGCCCCAGCAGGATTTACTGCAAACGGAATTCTCACTCATATCAAGGCAAGCAGAACAAAAAATGATACTGCCCTGATTTTTTCAGAAAAGCCTTGTAACGCAGCAGGTGTTTTTACACAGAACAAGGTAAAAGCCGAAAGTGTAAAACTTTCTAAAAAACACCTTACAGATGGAAAGGCTCAGGCTCTTATTGCAATTTCTGGTAATGCAAACTGTTGTACAGGTGCTCAGGGTGCTGAAAATGCCCTTCGTATGGCAAAATGTACTGCTCAGGAACTTGGAATTAAAGCAGAAGATGTAATTGTTTATTCAACTGGAGTTATTGGAGCTCAGTTTGATGTAACAAAAGTTGAAAACAATATTTCTACCCTGAAAGCAGGCCTTTCAAAAGAAGGTCACAAAGAAGCCAGAATCGCAATCATGACTACTGATACTCAATTTAAAGAGTGTGCAGTAGAATTTGAAATTGGTGGAAAAATCTGTCACATGGGAACAATGTGCAAGGGTTCAGGAATGATTCACATTAATATGGGAACCATGCTCAGCATCATCACTACAGACTGTGCAATTTCTTCACAAATGCTGGATAAAGCCCTTCACCAGTCAATTGCAGGAACTTACAACTGTGTTTCTGTTGACGGTGATACTTCTACAAACGATTCTTTGACTGTATTTGCAAACGGCATGGCAGGAAACAAAGAAATTACTTCAGAAGGTCCTGATTATGAAGTTTTCCTTGCCGCAATGAACAAAATGAATACTGTAATGGCAAAGAAAATTGCAGCTGATGGAGAAGGTGCTACCCGTCTGGTTGAATGCAACGTAAAGGGTGCAAAGACTGTTGAAGCTGCAAGAGGCCTGGCAAAATCAATCATTTGTTCTTCTTTAGTAAAAGCTGCAATGTTCGGTTCAGATGCAAATTTTGGACGTTTCCTTTGTGCCATGGGATACAGCGGAATAGATTTTGATCCAGATAAAACAAGCATCTGGTTTACAAGTAAGGCCAACTCAAAACGCTATTTCGAAAATTATGATGATTTTGAAGTTCATGGTGAAAATTCTGTTCTTGTTTATAAAGACGGAGTTCCAACTGAACTTGATGAAGATAAAGCTAAAAAAATCATGAGTGAAGAAGCTGTTGAAATTCTTGTTCAGTGCAAGGATGGAGATGCAGAAGGAACAGCATGGGGCTGCGATTTAACTTATGATTATGTAAAGATTAACGGTGATTATAGGACATAGATTATGGATAACACTAGTACACTTTCTACAGAAACATGGTCGCAGGTACTTTCGGAAGCCCTGCCATATTTTAAACAATGGTGCGGAAAAGTTGTTGTTGTTAAATATGGTGGAAACGCCATGTTAAATGAAGAACTCAAAGAAGCCGTAATGGATGATATTGTTCTTCTAAATACCATTGGCATTAAGGTTGTACTGGTTCACGGTGGTGGACCTGAAATTAATAAAATGCTTGATAAAGTTGGTCACGAATCTAAGTTCGTAGATGGATTGCGCTACACTGACCAGGAAACCATGGAAATTGTTCAGATGGTTCTTACTGGAAAACTTAACAAGGATATTGTTGGTATTCTTTTACAGAAAGGTGGACGTGCAGTTGGACTTTCCGGAGTTGATTCAGGCCTTCTTAGAGCTAAAAAAACAGAAAAAGACCTTGGATATGTTGGTGATGTAACTCAGGTTAATCCTGAAATCTTATCTTCACTGTTGAACGAAGGTTTTATTCCTGTAGTTTCAACAGTTGCACTTGGTGAACAGGGAGATGATGCCCGTTACAACATCAATGCTGATACAGCTGCCGCAAAAATTGCAGTTGCCCTTCATGCAGAAAAATTTGTTCAGCTTACAAATGTACCAGGAGTTTTAAGAAACATTGATGATCCATCAACTCTGATTAAAAGAATTGAAAAGACTGCCATTGGCTCTCTGAAAGCAACTGGCATTATTGCAGGCGGAATGATTCCAAAAATTGACTGCTGTCTGACAGCCCTTGAAGGTGGTGTACCAAGAACCCACATCATTGACGGAAGAGTTCCACACAGTCTTCTTATTGAAATGTTCAGCGACCGTGGTATTGGAACAATGATCTACTAACGAAAAAGGCCTGTTTCTTTAATTTTGAAACAGGCCTTCTTCTTTTAACAATAAAAGATGTTAGAAAAGGAATTCCAGACCAACTGAACCACAAATCTGATGACGTTTTTTGTCATTTTCAATAAAGGTATAAGTTGATGTATCACCACTTACTGATTTTTCCATCTGAGGGAAAGCATCCCATACATAATTTGCACCAAATACAATTCCAAAATGTGGAGCTACATAAGCAATGATATTAGCACCAGCTGCAACGCCTACAATAACCTGCTGACTTGCAGTACCGCCTGAATGACCAGAAAAGTTTACTCCAAGTCCTCCACCAATAGTTACAGGCTTTACAGGAAGATTAAACCAGACATAAACAGGTACATCAATTGTTTCATACGCAGTAAAACTTACAGAGTTAGAAGCAAATGAAACACGATTTGTCATAACATTTACTTCTGTCTGAATACCTAATCCCATCAGCAAATTAAGATTGAAAAAAGCGCCTCCACCACTAACAAAACCATTGTAAGATGTATTATCTGGAGAAATACTCTTTCCAAAAAATCCTTTACCACCAACAGCAAAATCAACTGCAAATGTTGAAGCTGAAAGACAGAATAAAACTGTTAATACACCTAATAATTTTTTCATAATAACACCTCTTACTTATTACAACACATGAGAGGGCAATTACAGACACTTTTTTATTGCAGAAAGTAATTCAGAATATTCTGTAAATGCAGGATACTGTGGATAATCCTTAATAATTTTTTCTGTAGAACGGAAAAGGAAGCCAGCTTTAGAAGCCTGAATCATTCCAAGGTCATTAAAACTGTCACCAGAAGCAATTGTTTCATAACCGATTGACTGAAGGGCTTTTACAGTTGTCAACTTGCTCTTTTCACAACGCATTTTATAACCAGTAATTTCACCACTTTCTGAAACTTCAAGAGTGTTACAGAAAATTGTTGGCATACCAAGTTTTTCCATAAGAGGTGCTGCAAACTGTTCAAATGTATCACTTAATATAATAGTCTGACAGCAGGAACGAAGTTCATCCAGGAATTTCTTTGCACCAGGTAAAGGATCGATTTTCTTGATTGTATCCTGAATTTCTTTCAAACCAAGACCATGTTCCTTCAAAATTGCAATTCTATATTTCATCAACTTATCATAATCAGGTTCATCTCGGGTTGTACGACGCAACTCTGGGATACCAACAGTATCAGCAAAAGCAATCCAGATTTCTGGAACCAAAACACCTTCAAGATCAAGACAAGTAATTACCATATTTTTTTCTACCTCACGTAGTCATAAAATAGTGTATTTATTGAAATATGTCAAAGAAAGGTCTAATATTGTAGCAAAATAACAGAAAATCAATTATGCCTTCAAAAAAAATTAATTCAAAACAAAACACAAGAACAAAAAAAACTGGCTCAAAAAAAAGAAGCAGCAGAAAGACAAAACAACCAAAAGTTTACATTCCTGCTTACAAAATCATCATGCTCTGTGCCTTTATTATTGCAATTTGTACAGGACTTCTACTTTTTACAACGGTGAAGGAACCTTCTGATACAATTATCGCCAAACGTTATGATGATAAAAAGACTGAAATTACAGAAGAAAAAAAACAGACAGAAAACAAAACTGAAAGCAAGAAAAAGAATCCTCAAACTCAAAGTAAGCCTGTAAAAACTCCAGAAAAGCCTGCTGCAAAAGAAAGCCCAAAAGTGGTTGAAAAAACTCCTGTGCAAACTTCCACCAAAAGCCCGGAAAAAACACCGGAGAAAGAACCGGAAAAATCACCAGAGAAAACTCCTGAAAAAGACCTGGAAAAAACTCCAGAAAAAAGCAGATACAATTTTCAGGAAGCAAAAAATAATGCACAACTGATTTTTGTTTTTGATGATGGTGGACAAAATCTGAATCACCTTAAACAGTTTTTAAAACTCCCCTTCCCTATTACAATTGCAGTTCTCCCCCAGCTGGTTCATTCTGTAGAATCAGCAAATCAAATCAGAAACTCAGGGAACGAACTGATGCTGCATCAGCCAATGCAGTCTATAAAAGAAAATATAAATCCTGGTCCCGGAGCAATTACTCCTTCTATGACAGAAGATCAGATTATCTCAACTCTTTTTACAAACATAAACGAAATTGGCCCGATTGCAGGAATGAACAATCATGAAGGTTCAGGAATTACAGCAGATGCAGAAAAAATGGCAGTAATCCTCCGCGTTTCCAGTGAAAACGGCATTTACTTTTTAGACAGCCGTACAAATGTAGAAACAAAAGTTCCATACGTTGCAAAAGAACTGGGCTACAGCTATTACCAGAGAGATATCTTCCTTGATAATGAAAAAACAAAAGAAAACGCACTCAAAGAATTAGAAAAAGGCCTTACCCTTGCCAATAAAAATGGAAGCGTTATAATGATAGGTCATATTTGGAGTGCCGATTTCTTGCCAGAATTTTTGCAGGAAGTTTATCCTGAACTGGTTAAGAAAGGTTATACATTTTCAACCGTATCAAAATCAAAAGCTCTAAAAGGATATTAACAATGAAAGTTCTTGGTATTGAAAGTTCCTGTGATGAAACCGCCTGTGCAATTGTAGAAGACGGTCGTACTATTTTAAGTAACGTTGTTGCAACACAGATTCCTTTCCATCAGATTTATAAAGGCGTTGTTCCAGAAATTGCCAGCCGAAAACATGCCGAATGGATTTTGCCGGTTGTAAAACAGGCCCTAAAAGAAGCCAATTTAACAATGGATGATGTTGATGCAATTGCCGCAACAAACAGACCAGGACTCATGGGCTCTCTTCTGGTAGGCTTTACCTTTGGAAAAACTCTTGCCTGGGCAACACAGAAACCATTTATTGCCGTAAATCATATGCTGGGCCATCTTTATGCTGCTCAGTTACAGACACCTGTTGAATATCCATTTCTGGGCCTTCTGGTATCTGGCGGACATTCAATCATCTGTAAAGTAAAAGGTTTTGATGATCTGGAAATTCTTGGAACCACTGTTGATGATTCAGTTGGAGAAGCTTTTGATAAAGTCGCAAAGTATTACGGACTTGGTTATCCTGGAGGAGTCATCATTGATAATCTTGCAAAAAAAGGTGATCCAAAAGCAGCACGTTTCCCAGTTCCAAAGCTTGATGAAACTGAACATCGCTACGATGTTTCTTTCAGTGGCTTAAAAACAGCAGTTATTCATCAGTGCGATTTATTCTGGCAGCCTGGATATGAACATTCCAAAGAAAACATGTGTGCAGCCTTCCAGGAAACTGCAATTAAAACTCTTGTTGGAAAACTTCTGCGTGCGGTGGATGATACAGGACTCAAAACAGTTGTGTGTGGCGGTGGTGTTGCAGCAAACTCACGATTAAGAGCCATGCTCGCTGAACGTACAGATTTGAACTGCATATTCCCTCC
>CAMPAL010000016.1 GCA_946631855.1 uncultured Treponema sp.
CTTGCAATTTCACTTCCGCTTTTTAATAAAATTATATCTCCCTGTAAAATAGGTAAAAAGTCAAATTCCAAATCTAAATTCTTTGAATAAAAAACCTCGCGGTAAAACTTTGTATCCTTATCATATAAAATATTTGAAAGAGATTCAGGAGCAATTGAAAGTAAATTTACCGAATTGCTATCTTTTGATAAATCTAATTCTGCAACCTTTGTTGCTAACTCATCAATTTTTTTATTTACATTATTCTTCAAATATTCAGAAAGGACTAAAATTGAAAAGCCTATATTTAATTTTGAAAAATCAATTACACCTGCTTTATAATCTATATCATCTCCTAAATCTTTCATAGCTTGTAAAGCTGCGGGATCAGGAGCTACATAATCAACAATATCTTCAATGGTATGTTTATGCTTTTCCATTGCGGTTCTTACTGCTGTTATTTGGCCTTGATCATTTATTTTTATTGTTGTACCATCTATATAATTTGAAATATCAAAATTTAAATTTTTGCTAAAATTATTAAAAATATTTACAACAGCTTGTTGAAAATCTGTAATTTGATCTGTAGTATGAGTATGATTACCACATTCAGTTGAAACACTTCCACCTTCTCCTGCAGCAGATAATTCTCCGAATTCATTTTGAGTAACAGTCAAGCCATCAATTAAAACCTTTGCTCTATAAACTTTTAACTTTTTATCCCAAATAAATTTTATTCCAGAATCAGGGTCATCTAAAAGTAAATGAGCCAGCTGGGTTTCAACTTCTTTTTGAATATCATCTTTTACTTTTGAGATTTTCTTTTCAATTGAATTTAAATCAGATTGAGAAATACCTGAATCTGTTGAACCTTCAGCAGAAATCAATTGCCCGTATTCATTTTTTTGTATAGATTCATCATCTATATTAACATCTGCAAAAACTTTTTTAGTTTTTGGGTCATATGTAAATTGAACAGCGGTTGATTCACTATTTGTAAATAATTGGGAAATTACATCAAAAATCTCATTAGTTAAGCCCTCTTTTATATCAGCAACAGAATGTTTATGAGAAGGCAAATCCTGAGACTCAATTTGAGAAACATCTACTATATTACCCTCATCATCTATTCTTACTTTACTATAAAATCCAGGTTCAAATTGTAACTGTGCCATATAAAGAATTAGTCTCTCCTTTTTTACCACCTCCTCAATCTATATTTTTTTTTAAAAAAGATTTCAAAAAAGCACTATTTAAAAGTGTAAAGATTTATAAATCTTTATAGAAAAAAATACATCTTGAAACAAGAGACTTTTTGGCTAGGTACCAAGCAAAGCTTTTAGCTGCCAAAAGACTTGTAATAGAAAGGGGTAAAAATGAAAATTATTAAAAGAAACGGAGAGGAGCAGGACTTCTCTTTGGATAAAATTCGTCGCGTTATTCGTCTCGCCAATCAATCTGTTCAGGGTACTGATCGTATTAAATCACAGGAAGATGAAGAAAAAATTGTACAATATGTAAATGAAGCTTTATCTAATTTTGGAACGGTTTCTGTTGAAACAATCCAAGATAAAATTCGTGATGCCTTTATGAATTTTAATTATTTTGAAGTTGCGGATTCTTTTATTAAATTCCGCCAGGAAAAGAAAGCTCAAAAGAAATTTACAGATTCCGAAGAAAATATTATTTCAGTTTGTAATTATACAAATGAAGCTGTAAAGCAGGATAATGCAAATAAAAACCCAAGAGTACTTTCAGTACAGCGCGATTATATCTCAGGAATTGAATGTAAAGATATTGGTAAAAAAATTCTTCCAAAAGATATTGTAGAAGCTCATAACAAAGGTTTGATTCACTTTCACGATCTCGATTATTCTCCTGTACAAAAAATGAGCAATTGTTGTTTGGTAAACTTAAAAGACATGCTCGAAAACGGTTTTGCTCTCAATAGTACTCCTATTCATAAAACAACGCAAGGTTTCAAAACTGATTGTACTCTCGCATCCCAGATTGCACCTCAAGTTGCTGGCCAGCAGTACGGAGGGCAGACAATGTCATGGGCTCATATAGCAAGATCAATTCAAACTTCAAGACATTCAATTGTAAGTGACTTGATTGAGGAGGATTTGTTTTAATGAAAAAGATTTTGATCTTGCTTTTAGCAATATTTACTTGCTTTAATGCAGAAGCTACTATACACATGGCTCATTCTACTCTTCCCGCTAAAGTTGCAGCTGCCTCTGCTGCTCGAAGGCAAAGGGAAAGACTTGCAGAAAAACAACAGCATGAAGAAGAATTTCATCACGGGGATTTAGATTGTGAGGTTGAACTTATAGAGCAATTTAAATTCAGAGATTCTGTGCTCACTATAGAAACTTGGGAAATTCGAAAATATTATTACAAAATAGATCCTGATAAATGTATAATAAAAGAAGAAGCTGTATTAAAAGCTTATAGACCCGCAACAGAGCAAGAAATAAAAGAGAGACAAAAAACGATAGATTTTGTTTTTACTTTGGTAGGGGCAACACTAGTAACTACGATTATTTCGATTATTTTAATTGTATTATCAGGGAAGAAAAAGTTGAGTATAGGGTATAAAGAAATATGAGCAAGCTTGATGATTTTTTAAAAGAGATTGGGTTAAAAAAAGATCAGTATCATACAATTTTGAATTTTTTGGATATTGATTGGCATAAATCAAGATTTGTACCAACAGACGATCAATTTTCAAAAATTAGAGAAATTGTATTACAACATGGTACAGGTTTTCAATTAGCTGGTTGGATTAAAATACAAAACTCCATTAAAAAGTACGGGGTAGCCTCCCCAAACTCTTTGATTGAAAAAAGAGAAAAAGCCTCTAAAAAGCTTAAAAACAAAATTGAAAAAGGGGAACATTGGGGAGGAAATTGTAAAGGTGTTAATGCTTTATCAGAATCTGAAAAAAAGGAAAGATTAGATACTTTGGAAAAATCTAAAATATCAAAATGGGGTGAAAATTATAAAAATCTTTCTTTAGGTGATAAGATTAAGATTACATGTTTGAAAAATAATAGCCATCAAAATCAAGTAGAAAAGTTGAAAAGTAAAATTCTAAAAGAAAACCCAGATTTTACATTTTTCAATGATTTCAACAATGACCGTTATTTTAGGTATTATTTACAGCGTATAGGTAAACTCACAAAAGTAAAATCTTTACCGCAGGGTACTTTAGTTTTGAAAAAAGAACTTCAGTTGTTAGATTTAGAGAATTTGTATTCTGACTTTTTGAAAAACAAAGCTCATACAGGTAAATCTCAATATGAAAATGATTTGAAGATCTTTTTAGAGTCTGAAAACTTTTCTATAGAATGTAACAAAAGGTCTATTATCAAAAACAAGGAGTTAGACATTTATGTTCCATCTAAAAAAGTAGCTATAGAGTTTAATGGAAATTATTGGCATTCAGATGAATTTCATCAAAAAGATTATCATCTAGAAAAAACAAAATTATGTGAAGAGCAGGGTATTCGTTTGATACACATTTTTGAAGATGAGTGGCTGAATAAACAGGATATTTGCAAATCTATTATAAACTCAGCTTTGGATGTAAATACAACAACAATATACGCAAGAGATTGCAGGTTTGAAAAAGTTGATTCAAAGCAGGGCTGTAAGTTTGTAAATGAAAATCACATACAGGGTTTTGTAAAAGGAGGGGAATATTTCGGGCTTTTCTCTAAAAGCACAAACGAATTACTGCAATTGATACAAATAGGTAAATCCCGGTTCAAGAAAAATGAATATGAGCTTTACAGATTATGCAGTAAAAAAGGTACGAGAGTTTTAGGCGGCTTTTCTAAATTATTAAAACATCAGCCATACGATACTCTCTATACTTTTATAGATAGACGCCTTTTTACTGGAAAAGGTTATGAAAAAACAGGCTGGACGAAATTATATGAAACGCCTCCTAGTTATTTTTATACCAAAAAAGGTTCTAGAGAAAACAGAATGAATTATCAAAAACATAAACTAAAAGAAAAATTAGAGATTTTTGATAGTTCAAAAACAGAGGCTGAAAATATGTTGGCAAACGGGTATCATAAAATATATGATTGTGGCACTATAAAAATGAAATGGCAAAAGGAGTAAAAAATATATGAGTCAAATACATGAAGAATATGAAAGATATGTTAAAGCTTTGAAGGATGCAGGTAAAGAACCTCGTAGCTTTGAAAACTTTGAAAAAATAGTTAATAAAAGACTTGTGAAAGAAATAAAAAGTGGAGTAAAGACTTTTCAGTATCAAATATTGACCATACTCTGTTCAAATGGTCAGACTCCATTCATTTCAATGTCAATGAATCTCGAGGATTGTGAAGGGGATAAACAGTGGGAAGAGGATACAAAACTTGTTTTTGAAGAAGTTTTGAAACAGCGTATTAAAGGTATCCCGGATAAGCACGGAAATCTCGTTCCTGTAATATTTCCAAAACTCTTGTATTTCTTGGATGAAAGAAATAATAACCCGAATACAGAAAACTGGTACTTGACAAAACTTGCAGCAGAGAGTGCAGCTAAAACAATGGCACCTGATTTTATTTCTTCAAAAGTTCAGAAGAAAGTAAAGCATACAGAACACACATGGCCTTGCATGGGAGCTGCAAGAGGGGATGGACTTGTTTCAATTAAAACTGGCAATACTGAATATAAAAACATTCCTATTCAAGAGGCTTATAAGATTATTGCCAAATATAACGGTATTGAAAATCCTTTTGAAACAAATAGAAAGGTAGGGTACACTACAGTACATAAAGTACACGATTGTTGGGCAGAAAGCGGTAAAAGTTGGGATAAAATCAATTACATTACTTACAACAACAAAGATACCTGCACTTTGAAACTTTTTGAAGTTAAAGTAGCAATAGATTTTGAAACAACTAGTACTGTAATTATTACAGAAGATCATCCTTTGGTTACAAAGAGAGGCAGAGTTGTTTGTAAAGATTTGGTTGTAGGTGATGAAGTTTATCTTTGCGATGAAAAAAGCACAGGAGTAATTGAATCAATTTCAAATTATGATGTTAAAGAAGATACTTATGATTTCAATATGGAAAATGATAAGTTTAATTTGAATGGGCTTTGGTCTCATAACTGTAGATCTTTTGCCACTCCATATACACCTGACCCTCTTTATGATGACGAAAAGGTAGCATTTAATAGAGGTTATAAAGATACATTTACAGTAAAAGAACTTTACGAAATGTCTAAAAAAGAAAATCTCAAATTTAGAATGTTCCTCAGACTTGAAGGGTATTACAAAGGGGATGTAAATGAGATTGATCACTTCGAAGAGGAAAATGGAAGAATTAAACTTGTATGCAGACCAAAGTATTGGGGATTTTTTAATGGAGGTGTAGTAACAATTAACCTGCCTCACGTAGCTCTTGAATCTCACGGTAACAAAGCTGAATTTTGGAGAATACTTGATCAACGTTGTGAGTTGGCTTACAGGGCTTTGGTAAAGAGATACGAGTCATTAAAAGATGCACCAAGCGATGCAGCCCCAATCTTGAGACAGATGGGTGGCTTGATGCGCCTTAATGATAAAGAAACTTGGAATCACTTTATTGTTGGACCTCGCTGTACATATTCATTAGGTTACTCAGGTTTGTGGGAAACTCAACTTTATATGACAGGTAAAAAGCTTACAGAAGATCAGTCATTTGCAAATGAGATTTTGAATTTCTTTAATAAAAAGCATGATGAGTGGCATACAAGATTGATGAATCCTAAGGATATCGTTACAAGACAAACTATAATCGATGATTCAGAGGAATTTGAATTATGCTAAGAACTTTAGTTTGTAAAAGCTGTAAACAGGAATTTCAAACTAAAAGACAAACTAGTTTAGGTTTTTGCAGAGAATGCTCAACTACTCTAAAAGAGTATACTTGTAGTGTTTGTGGAAAAGAGTTCAAAACTAAACCTAAACTAGTTTTTCAAAAAGGTAAACCTGTATGTAAAGTATGTGTTTGCAAAGCAAATTGTAAAGTAAAATACGGTGTAGAAAGTCCCATGCAATTACCTGAAATAGCTAGTAAATGCGCAACAAATAGATTGGCTAATTTTGACTCTGAATCTTTCAAAGAAAAATCAAGAGCTACCAAAATTAAAAACTATGGTAGTCTTGAAAACGAGAAGTTGGCAACTTTATTAAAAAGAAAAGAAACCAACTTGAAAAAATATGGAGTTGAATTTCCTCAGCAACTTGAGTCTGCAAAGAAAAAGCAAAAACAAACTTTAGAGGAAAAATATGGAAAGGATTGGAAAAAGATAATACTTTCAAAATCTAGAAAAGCTTGTAAAGAAAAATATGGAGTTGAAAATGTATTTTCTTCTCCTGATTTTCAAGAGAAAATTAAGCAAACAAACTTGAAAAGATATGGAGTACCTAATCCAAGACAAAATGCAGATGTGGTTTCCAAAACAAAAACTACAAATGAATTAAAATATGGAGGTACAGGCTTTGGAGCGCCAGCTCTTAGAGGTAAATACAAGAGAAAATACGAGTATGATAACTTAATTTTCGACTCCCAATGGGAGCTTGCATTTTATATTTATCATAAAGACTGTAAATCCGAAATTCAAAAAGAGCCTTGCTTTTTTGAATACACTTTCAACGGAGAGACTTACAAGTATTACCCAGACTTTAGAGTTAATGAAGAGCTTGTAGAGTTAAAAGGAGGTCATTTTATTACAGAGAATGGTAATTGGCAAAATCCATACGATCATTCTCAAGATGGTAAGTACGAAGCTAAACATCAATGTGCATTGGCACATAATGTAAAAATTATAACGGATGTTAAAGAATACCTTAAATATGTAGAAAGTAAATACACTTTGGATTACTTGAAATCATTTGATACAAGTAGATAAAACCCTCATAAAAAAGGTTCACTCGTAAACAAACATTATTTTGACAAGGAGAAATAAAAAATGAAACTTTTAGACATTTGGAATAAGAATAAAAAATTGATAAAGGACAATAAAATTGTTTTTTCAAACCCTATAGAAATAAAAAGAAAACCTGACGCTAATCATCCTACTTTGAAATCTTTTATAAAATCAATTTATAAGGATGAAAATGGAAATTTGAAGGCTGATGTATGGGAGAAAGAAAATCTTACTTGGTTGAACACATCTACATATGGCACACCTCAAGAGTCACTTGTCCAAAAGTATTCGGATGCATTGAAAAGGGATTTTGGAGAAGTTGAAGGTGTTACAGATCACGATTATGTAACAAATAGTTATCATATCAACCCTGCAGAGCCAATTGATTGGGCAAATAAGATTGTAATTGAATCAAAGATGATGGATAAGTCAACGGGAGGTGCAATTTCATATATTGAACTTCCTGATATGTCAAAAAATCTTGATGCAGTTGAATCTATGGTACAGTTTATGTATGATCATATTCTTTATTGTGAGTTGAACGTAAAGAGAGATATTTGTTATCGCTGTGGATTTCACGGAACAATTAAAATTGTAGAGGATAGAGGAAAACATATTTGGGAATGCCCAGCTTGTCGAAACAGGGATACATCAACAATGCTTATTAGAAGAAGGGTTTGTGGATATATCGGCGATAGCGCTACGGGAGCTTGTCAATCTCGAATGGGAGATTACAAAGCCCGTGTTGAACATACAGATATACCAATGAAGTAAAAACTATATTTTTTAAGAGGGGGTTTATTTATGATTGACCCCCTTTTGGAAAAAATTTATGAAAAAAATTCAAAACGAAGAGCCCGTTCCTTTTTGTATTCAAAATTCCTCTCAAATTGAAAATACTTATAGAAAAAGTCAAAAAGTTGTTTTAAAATGTGTGAAATGCGGAAAAGAAGTTATTACACGCTTAAAAGTTGCAATAAAGAATGAAGGACTTTGCAGAACTTGTAAAACTAAAAAAACGAATCTCGAAAGATACGGCACTGAAAATATAAATGCTTTACAATCAAAAAAAGAAAAAACAAAAGAAACCTGTAAGAAAAGATACGGAGTTGAAAACCCTTTTCAGACTGAAAAAGTAAAAGAAATTTCAAGAGAATGGGCTTCCTCAAAAGAGTTTTCAGAGAAATTGAAAGAAAGCTGGAAAACAAAAACAAAAGAAGATATTGCAAAGAGATATGAAAAATCCAAACAAACCAATTTGAAAAAAAGAGGAATTGAAAACCCTTTTTTGGATAAAGAAAAAATCAAAGCTGCTGTAAAAGAAAAATACGGAGTTGAAAACGTTTCTCAATTAGATGAGGTGAAAAAAAAATCTAAACAAACTTGTTTGGAAAGATATGGAATTGAGAACCCTTTTTTGGATAAAGAAAAAATCAAAGCTGCTGTATATGAAAAATACGGAATGTTTCATGCTCCATCTTTTAAATTTTTGTATGAAGGTTTAAGTTTTGATTCTAAATGGGAATTAGCTTTATGGATTTACGCAAAGGATCATAATGAAGAAATTGAAAGAGAACCTTGTTGCTTTGAGTATGAATATAATGGAGTTATACATACATATGTTCCAGATTTTAGATACAAAGGAGAATTGATTGAAATAAAAGGTTCTCAATTTGTAAAAGAAGATGAAACTTGGCAAAATCCTTTTGATCACTCTCAAGATGATTTGTTTGAAGCAAAACATCAATGTGTGTTGAAAAATGGAGTTGAAATTTTCGGAGAAAAAGATGTTCAAAAATTTTTAGATTATGTGAACGAAAAATATACAAAAGATTTTCTTGGGCTTTTTAGAAAAAACCTGGGTTTTCCTTTTCCTGTATTGAAGGGAAAAGATGATATGAGTTTAATTCGCTTTTTTCATAAATCTATTTTTGAGGCGTCAAAGAAAAATAAATTGAGCCCTTTACAGGCATGGCAGGATAAAGATTTAATTAAAAAATCCGCATTGAATAGATTAAAATATGTTGGAAGATGTGAGCCACAAGATATTTTGAAAGGATTTTCTATAGCTCAGATTGCTCCAAAAGTATCGGTTTTTAGATCAACTCTTGCAAAAAATTTAATTGAAAAGTACCTTGGAAATGTTGATTTAATTATTGACCCTTTTTCAGGCTTTAGTGGTAGAATGCTTGGGGCTTTTAATTCAGGCAAAAAATATATTGGATTCGATGTGAATGAAAAACATGTAAAAGAGAGTAATGAGATTATTGCATATAAATCAATTCAGGGTTTTTGTAAAGTTGAAGTTCAGGATTTGACAACTTTTGAGAAAACTGATTGGCAAAATCAAAATGCAGCTTTATTCACTTGCCCTCCTTATGAAGACAAAGAACATTGGAATGAGGATGAAATAGAAAAAAGTTGTGATGAATGGATTGACTTGTGTTTGAAAAAACATAAAGGATGTAAGAGATATTTGTTTGTCGTAGATGAAACCGAAAAATATAAAGATAAAATTGTAGAGACTTTGGCAAATAAATCTCACTTCGGTACAAATTTTGAGTATGTGATTTTATTGTGATTTTTAACCTACATACAAAACCCTTACTTTTTACGGTAAGGGTTTTTCTTTTTTTTTAATACTGGCTATGAGCATCCTCTATATCTTTCATAATCTCATCCCAATCCTCAAGTACATATTCCTCCACATTCTTTTCAATTTGTTTCTTCAAAAGTTTTACAATCTCAGGGTCAAGCTGGTTTTGTTCCATAAAATCTTCATCTGAAATTTCTTCAGTATCCTGTTCAAAGAACGCGTCAACGCGTTGAAGTTCTCCACCTCCCAAATCTACCTTAACTTTTGCACATGGAATATTTTCTTGCTCTTCCCCATTGTTGTCCAAATATTCCTCTGGAAGTCCTCCTATATAAACTTCTACATAATAACAACCATCCCATGTATCGTATTCTTCTTCCAAGCGCTCTAATTCAAACTGTGGAAGACCTTTCAATGTGTAATTTGAAAACATTTTTTTTCTTTAAAACTCCTATCTTTTATTTTTTTAAATTATTCTGCAAAATCCCACGCACGATCTTCTATGAAATCGTATACATATTCTTCTGCAAAATCTTCAATTTGTTTCTTCAAGTTTTTAAAACCTTCAGGGGTGAGTTTATTTTGTTCCATAAAATCTTCATCCGGAATTTCGTCTACCTCTTGTTCAAAGGTGATATCTATACTATACACATCAAAATTTTCAAGCCAACAGCTTGCAGGTTCTTCATAATAAGGGTCATGGTAAGTACATCCACTGTCTCTGCCAAATTCGCAAGTATAATCCAAATTTATTTTTGCACAAGGAATGTTTTCTAGCGCTTCTCCATTGACCAAAAATTCCTCTGGGAGACCTCCAATATAGATTTCCAAAGAGCCATCTGAACTATTAATGTCACTTTCCAAAACTTCAAAATCGAACTTTTTATTGTTTTCACTTTCATGTAATTTACGAATTTTTTTCATTTTTTTCTCCTATTTAGAAATTAGTGCTGTCTGTATTAACTCAAAAAACTTTTTTGCTTTGAAAGTTTTTTGGAAAACTAAATTAAAAAAGGAGTATTTTTAATGAAAAAAGGTTTGAAAGAATATATCAATGAAGATGTAGTTTTGGATATAGTTGAAGAATTTGAAGCTGAGACTGAAAATGTTCTTCGAGATGTGAGAAATTGTGTAAGAAGGGGAGGATTTAAAATCTCTTCTAAAGACTTGGCTGTTTATTTAAGAAGCATTGCTAGTAATATTGAAAGGACTGCTAATGAAATTGAGAATTTTCCAAAAACAGATTTAGATGAATCAGAGAATAACGAAATTGTAGAACTTAAAATAGGGGATATTGTAAATATCAAAAAATACGGAAAA
The DNA here is from genome assembly GCA_946631855.1 of uncultured Treponema sp. Classification (GTDB taxonomy): domain Bacteria; phylum Spirochaetota; class Spirochaetia; order Treponematales; family Treponemataceae; genus Treponema_D. The sequence goes on from CAMPAL010000016.1 coordinate 10,838, forward strand.
TATGATGACGAAGCTAAAGTTACAGAAATTGGTAAAATAAAAGGTGGCTATTTTAATGGTAGACCTTATGTAGAGGCTTATGAATCTTGGGGTAAGGGTCACGCTGCTTTTTCTACTTCAGGGCAAAATTTTTGTTTTATGAGAAGCAGTAGTGGAAAGTGGATTGTTTTAAAAAATGATACTTTGTTAGACCCAAAATATTGGCCGTATTTAGATAACCTTTTTGGTTATAAAAGAATAGAAGAAGCAAAGAATAGTGAAGAAGATTTCCAAAATTGGTCTAAAGACAAAAGAAAAAGATACTTAGATTATTTACAAAAATCTGTAAAAAGTATTATGATGGGTGGAGAATCAAGACATTCTGCAGATTACAACAAACCTATGACTGTAAAGAAAACAGGTAGTGATACAGCTTTTGCTTATATAGTTCGTTACACAAATAAACAAGGTGTTGGCATGGCTTACGAATTTAGAGGTGACGGTACAAAATCTGAAGGTTTGTATGGTTGTTTCCCAAACAACCAGGTTCAAAGACTTTACAAGGAATTCCAAGAAAAAGAAGCCTCCGAAAAGTCCAAGAAATTTATTAAAGAAGCTGCAATGAAAGAAGACAATAGCAGATTTGATGAGGATTTTTATAATTTCCTTTCCGAAACATTTGATTCATATGATGGAAGTTATAATTCCTTAGTTCAGGATGTAAGAAGTATTGAAAATGATTGGGTGGAAGGAGAAGAAAACAGGGGAACAATCAGATCCACTGGAGAAACTTGGTTGAGACAAAAAGGAAGAGAACTTTGTGCTGACGAACTTTTAGATGAATAGGGTAAAGAATGATAAACAAAAAGGAATTTGGGGATTGGGTTGTAGTGTTTTGGAAGAAAGGTTCTAAAATATTACATATAGCCCAAAATCAAGGAGAGCTAGGTACAACAAAAAATTGGATAGTAGGAACTACTACTAGGCAATTTGATTATGAAAGTGGATGGCTCCCAAATAAGGAATGGACATCTGTTGTCAAAGGGCATTTTTCAAAGGAAAAAGCAATACAAATGGCAAAAGGGAATATAATGAAAAAATTAAAAGAAGATAGATTTGATAAGCTCGAATATCTGTACATTAAAGGTAGTTATGCTTTGATTCGTAAATATGAACAAGGTCCCTTTTTAAAGAAAATCCTAAACGGGAATGTTTTTGATAAGTTGTACAGATATGTTTCTGCAGGCAAACTTAAAACCAAAGACAATCCATTCAATGTGAAAAATTGGAAAATAGGGGATGATATTCTTTTAGGCTTAACTTCAACTTTACCTTTTGAGGACCCTAAAAATCTTAAAAAAGATCTGGGAGTTAATTTTTCTTATTGTATGGTTTTTAAGGATGTAAAAGGTTATTCTGTGAAATATGATGCAAAAGATTTTACAGGATATAAAGGTATTGAAGATTATAAGTGGCAAAAAGAAGTTTTGACAGCAGGACTTTTTCACGTAGATAATATTGAACAAAAAGGTAAAATAACCTATGTAGAATTATCTACAGTAAAACAGGATAAAGAAACTTTTATAGAAATCTTAAGAAAAACTAGAGAAGATTTAGAGAGTGGAGATTTTAATAAACAATACCCTACATCCCTTGGAGTAGAATATGCCAATTACGATGTTCTTGAAAAAGAATTAAAAGATGCAAATCTTACAATTTTTAATACAAATAATTTATCCCAAAAAGATATAGATGCTATAAAGAAACTTCCAAAAGTAAACACTTATGAGGATTTGTATTACTTTGTAAAAGAGTATGGTTTGTATGAAGACTTACAGCCACTTTGCATAAAGGAACTTCCAAAAGAGTTTACAAAGGAAGTTTGGAATAATACTTTGATAAGCATGAGACTGGCTTTACCCGAAGATACTTTTCCACAAAATAAAGACGAGGCTTATGATAAATGGAATTGCACTTTTTCCCAAACTAAAAAATGGCCAAAGGTAGAGGGAGAGTATATTTCTTTTCAAAATAAACTTGAAGGTATATGGTTTATAGCAAATAAATATTTTGCCCTTAAATCCATTAAAGAAAAACTTGAAAAAGATTCCTTAAACGAAAGTAAATATGTGGATAAAGATATTGAACCGCTTGGAAAGGAATTGAGTCAACACAGTGACGATGGCTTTATTGATTTCTGTACTGCAAAAGTTTTAGACGACTTGAACAAAGGAAATAAGGAAAAATTAGATTTTTTTGATTTCTGGAATTGGGCTGCAGAAGTAGGTTCTAAGGATATTGTTGGATTGATTTATCATGATTTCAAAAATGATAAGCTTGCTAAAGATTCTGCTGTATACAAATTCTATAATGTATATGAGAGAATAAAAGACTTATCTTTGAAAGACCCTAAAGAGTTTGTTAAACAATATGGTTGGACCTACAAAGATAAAATAAAAGATAAAGACTTGAAGAAGGAACTAAAAGAATCTCATAAAAAATTGCCTTCTTATTTAGCTAAATATGGTGCAACCCATTTTTCAGAACTTTGGGAGGTTGTGAATTGCAAAGATCCAATCGAGGAATTCAACTTAACTAATGAAGAAGAAAAAGAAGTTTATTCTGAAATTGAAAAACTTGTAAAAGGAATCAATAAAGAAAACTTCAAAAAGAATATTAAAGCTGTTTACGATTTAGGAAAAAAATGCGGCAGTAATGATGCACTTTTTCAAATTACTCCTTATGCATGGGAAGCAATTTGTAAAAAAGAGGGTTTGGATGAAAAAACAGGTAAATCTTTGAAAGAAAACAAATATGGAGGTTTTAAAATGAAAAACATTTCAAAAATTCTAAAGGAAAAAGGGTTAAGTGAATCGGAGCTTTGTTCAAGGGATACTTATAATAAAAGACAAAGAGAAATTAACAGAGAAAATGATGCCACTTTAGCTTATGGTAAAATTGATGATGCAATGAGTGCTGAATTTGTAAAGGACTCATTCTTTAAGAATGTTCCAGGTAGTCATCATTGGAGTGAGACTGTAGGAAATCTTGCATTTGTTTGTTCAATAGATGAGGACAACTGTAGCAGGGCTCATTTTTCTACATATAAAAACAAAAAAAGAATTGATTCCAAATATGTGTATCTGAATGGCGATTGTGTAGAGCAATTTTACGAGTATATCTCTAATTGGGTATAAAAATATAGGAGTTTTAAAATGAAAAAACATTTAAAAGAATCTAGAGGAAAAGCTTTATTTCACGGAGGATTTGTTGCTAATATGGTATATGTTGGAGACCCGTGTTATTGTTTGAATGATGTTATTTATCAGGATGCAATTGATCAGGCAGACCCTGAAGGTAAGTTCGATTCAATTGCTTCAGGAGCTCACGTTGAGGGTGCTTTTGTAAATACTTACGATGGAGATGGTGAATATGAAGGCTCTGACGGAAGAAATTACGGAGTAGATGCAGGCATTATAGGTATTGTAAATATTACAAATGTCACAGCTACAGAAGGAAAGGATTTCCAATCCCTCTCAAAATTGGGTAGAGTAATTAAACTTCCAAAATACGCAGTAACTCAATATGAGATCAGCCGAGATAATGAGGGTGTAATTACAGTAGATATCAAGCAAGGAAGATTCACAGAAACAATTGCAATTCCTACAGGATTTGAGGAAGAGTACACATGTAACGAATGCGGAGAGCCAATCAGCGAATGGGAATATCGAAGATATAGTGGATGTTGCGAAAACTGTTATAGCGAATCTTTGGAATAATTTTTGTCTTTGACAACCCCTTGATATGATCAAGGGGTTTTTTATTCACATGTTGGTAGTTTCTTCCAACATAGAAAGCATTTCAATTGCTCCTTTTCTGGAAAAGTAAGGAGTTGTTGTTTTCCAACCTTTTTCAGATTTTATGATATGTTTGAAGGTTCTCCAAAAAAGAAACTTTTTGTATTGAATTACAAAAGGTTTTTCTACAGAAGATTCCTCCCCTACGGTAATCCTGAATTTCATTATTGTTACCTCTTTTTTTTCAAACTTTGCTCATTACTCTTGGAATTACTTCACCTCTGCGCATTACTTTTACTTTATCACCTATTTTAATTCCGAGCTTTTGAATGTTGTTCAAATTACAAAGATTTGCTCTTTCAACAACTACACCCGCAAGTTCCATTGGAGTCATAATTGCAACAGGTGTAAGATAAGAACCACTCAAAGACCATTCAATGTCAAGAATCTCTCCAATTCCAACTTCAAGCTCAAATTTGATTGCGATTGCTTTTTTCTGAATCTTTTCTTTTTGATCTTCAGCATCAAGCAAATTCTCAAAAACTACAACCCCGTCAATTGCGAAGTTTTCTTCATCTGTTCCTCTAATCTTTGCAAGTTCTGAACGGAATTCAACAACTTCTTCGTAATTTTCACATACCTTATTTTTCGGTACTTTGAAGCCGAGTTCTTCAAGTTTCTGAAAAAGATCTGATTTTGTTTTTACATCAAGCCCAATTGCATCATACGCGAAAAAGTGAATTTCACCCATTGCTTTAATTTCTTTTTCTGTGAGGTCTTCGGCTTTTTTATTCAAAAGACCTGCCCCTGCATTACGTGGATTTTTCATTTCTTTGAAAATGTCAAAAGTGTGAAAACCTTTATTTGAAAGTTCAAACTCTCCACGAACAGAAATATTTTCTTTTTGAGGCAAAGTGTGAGGAATATTCAAATATTTTGCAAGGGCGATTTTGTCAAAACCGGTATATCCATCTCCTCTGGAAACAAGATGGGTCAAAACACCTTTTTCATAAACAAGTTCGAAACCCTGGCCGTCAAGCTTTTCTGAACAATGATAACTGCCTTTATGAGAACAAACCCATTTTTCAAATTCATTCAATTCCATTGCTTTGCGCAATGTTCCTGTAACTAGGTTGTGGTTCATTTTCTTATAGCCAGCTGCATTTGTTTCATCTGAAGCCATTCCTGCAATCAACTCGTTTTCTGGGTCAATTGCTCGCAATTCCTCAATCAAAAGATCATATTCAGAATCCTGCATTACCTCTTTGCCAGTGTAATAAGCAGTTGCAGCATCTTTTATTTTCTGTACAAGTTCTTCTTTATTCATGTAAACCTCTTCGTAAATAATATAGGATATTCTGTCTATTGAAAAACTTTTTTCTTTTAAATTTCCTAATTGAACATAAATGAATACAGATTTTTTTAAGGACAACTGGCATTATGTTAATATTTTAGAACGTTTAAAGCAATCCACGCTTTTCGAAGCGTACCACAAAACAAGTAAACAGGATTGTCAATTCTTTTTCGTTTTACTTTGGGCTAAACTCACTAATCAAATAACAGAAAAAGATTTCAACAAAGAACTTCTCAAAAGGAATTTAGCTTTTGAAAAAATAGAAAATAATGATTCAATTGTTAGTGGTAGATTTGAGCTTGAAACAAACTTAACCTTTATAAGGGTTAGTACTGGATTAGAAAAACTCATAAAAGAAAACATTAAATCAAAAGTAGATGCTGTTGCATACAATCAGTTGGAAAAACTCTCGGATTTTTATTGGCATAATTTCGTACATGAGGATACTCACAAACAACAAGCAAAAGTCACTCCTTTAAGATTTTTCAACAATTATGTAACTTACGATACAGATCCTTTTGATTTGAAATCAATACAAAATGTGAAATATTTTGATCAAACTTTTGAAGCTGATGCTTTTGGAAGAGAAATTGGAAGTATTTTAGCTGTGGAATACAAATTAAAAGACTCGGAAAGCGAATTTTCCCGCAGGAATACAGTACACAATATTTTTCAGGACTTAAAAAACGAAAAAATAGAGGATGATTTTGTAAAGAGTATTTGGAATACCTATAAAGACCCTAGAATATCTGAAAAAGCTCAAAGAAGTTTTATCAGAGCTCTTTATGATTTTTTGGAAGGATTTGAAGTCAATTAAAAAAAAGATGAATATTTTTCAATTCATCTTTTTGCGGTGTTTTTTTTAATTTTTATTCTTGCCGAACTTTTTCTTATGATTGATTATACCTAATATTACACATAAAAGCCAAAGTACACAGGATGCAACCCAAATCCAAGGTGTTTTTATTGCTTCGTTTGGATCTGTATATGCTTTTACCGCATTCAAAGTGCACATCAAAAAAGCAAGAATCTGAAGAAAAATCACAATCAAACTTATCTTTTCATTTTTCAAAGTCTTTCACCTCTATATAGAGATTATAGTACTTTTTTACAATTTTTCTCCAATCAAGCAATATTTTCTTGATAATCCTCATCCGCAGGGTTACTTTTGACAAAATTTGCGTTGGATGATGTCTCTTCACTTGATAATAATGCCAAAATGATCGCTGAAAAAAATCTTGTAATGTTTTCCATTTATTTTCTTTCCTTTAATTTTTCATATAATTGAACCGCAATATTTTTCCAATACAATGCAGAATCTGTTGTTCTGCCTTCTAAAGGTGCGTTCCTTTCAAACTTTCTTGTAAAACTTTCATCTGAGGGTTCAGTCATTTTGGAGTTCACTATAAAAATCAATTCATCAAGGTAAAAATCCTCAGATTTCCATCTAATATCTGTTTCTGCATACTTTTGAAACTTTTTGTAAAATTTATGAAAAGTCTTAAAAAACTTTTTTGTATCCTTAATATCCGTGAAAAAATCAAAAGCGACTTTTGCTTCCCAAGAATTTCTTTTCAAAGAGATGGAAAATTGTCGTACATCCTTCAAAGCACTTTCTAAATCCCTGTAAACAGAGCTCAGCCCGTTGTCAGTGTAAAATGTGAAAACAAAGGTATACATTTTCTTGTATTGCCCAAAAACAGGGATTTCAAATGTATAAATATTTTTTTGAAGATATCCACCTTTTAGCATTCTCCAAACTCCAAACATTTTGCAATTGACACGGACAATCTATGCAATTCAGCTCTAAAATTAGCAATGTCTTTGTCGAAAAAAGAATTCTTTGAGATTTTCACATAAATGAAAAATTCATTATACTTGAGCTGTTTTACAATCTTTACGTGCCTGTCCGTTATTTTATCTATTTCAAGTGAAGGAACTTGTGCTTCGTAAGTTTTTTCACTTGCATTTATATCCCACATTTTAGCAAATTCATCTTCCAATTCTTTTTGAGTGTAAATATCCTGTAATTCTACTTGAATTCCATCTTCTCTCCATTCCGTCTTCCAAGCAGCTGATTTCACCCAAAAATATTCATCAATTTTATATTTTTCTTCTGAAACTTCTTGAGGCAAAATTCTATAAGATTCATCGGTTAAGCTGCGTATAGTGCAAAAATCACTTGCAGATTGCTCATCTTTAAAAGACTTTACAATTTCTGAATCTCCATATTCTCCTGCCCATACATTATAAATTATCACTTTTTTCAACCCTCTTCTTTATTATGCATTGCATTATTGTCAACAATATCATCAAGCCATCTTCCTCCAATTTGCATACGAGGAATGGCAATCTTTGCAACATCTTTGAACGCGCGGAGTGGCACAATGAGAAAGTTTAGGTTTTTCGGGTACGCGTTTTTACCAATCAAATTGTACTTTTCGTTCATTGCTGTACCTTTGATAATATATGCATCAACGGAATCATCCACTTCTGTAAAATCTCTCAAAAAGTCAACGTACAAATGAGCTTCTTCAGGTATCATACCCTCAAAAGTCAATGCTGAATTTCTTTCAAGAAAATCAAGTTTGTCAATTGCTTCCGGTTTTGTAAGTTTCAAAAATTTCATAATCTTAATACCCCTTCATAATGCTTTCAAGTTCAGCTTCTTCATATTCAGCAATGCTCGAATAACCTTTTTCTTGTGCAAACTTTTCCATTGCATCAAAATCACAATGACAATCCTCAGGTCCGTTTCGTGTCAATTCCATATATGCAACAAAAGATGTAGCAATAATCAAAGAAACAATAATTGAAACAATAAAAGTCTTTTTCATCTTTTCCTCCACTGACTTTTAAAATATAGGTTGAAAAAAATTTATGCAAAAAAAAAATTCCGCTGAAAAACGCGGAATTTTTTCTAATAGGTTTTTAATTGATATCTACATTTGAAATTCTTTTTGGAAAGTGCAACCACCACAATAAAGCTTTTATAGCTTTTCGGGAGGTGTTATCATTATACTTCGTCTCAATTGAAATATTTGCACTTTGGTCATTTATTGATTTTGTATTGAGTTCCAATCCGTCTAAATCAAAAGTTTCACCGTCAACAGTTGGTTTTGGCTTTTTCAAAATTTCACAAAGGGTATAAGAAATAATCATTAAAACGCAAGCAATTGTAAAACTAAAAGTGTCTCGCTTTGGTAAAACCTTTGTCGTACCCCAAGGCGCAAGATCCATTGCAATGTTTATAAAACACATTGTAAGCAAACCCTGAATATAAGAAACCAAACCTCTGTCAAACTTTTTCACTATCCGTTTCCTCCATTAAAGAATCAAAGTTTTCTTTTGACCTTTTTATAATTTCCTCAAACTTCTCTTTTGAAATTTCTTTTATAGGGTTACTACAGATTTCATTAAAAGAAATATCGTAAGAGAAATTATGAGTGTAAGCTATAGAGTATAATGCCCTTGTGAAATTCACAGTAATGGCTTTAGGAATAGTGATGGTACGTTTTTCTAAAGAAACATCACAGCCTTTTGTAAACTTAAAATACACGCTCTGGAGTTTATCGCTTTGGATTTCATAATACTTTCCTTCTTCAAGTTTCAATTCCTCAACCATTTTTTCAAATGAGATTTGAGAGATTTTACGGTTTAATTCAATAATCTCCTCTAATTTCTGATTTTTTAATTTTTCCAAATCTTCAATTTCTGCCATTTTTTCTCCGACTTTACCAAAATTATAGAAAACAAACCGTTACATCTAAATCAAAACCTGCCCATTGTACAATCATTTCTTTTACATTTTCCCATCTCAATTTATCCAATCCACACCCAATTTTTGGCATTACAATTTTCACTTTTTTACCGCGTATATTTTGAATTGCCAAAATTGTTCTTTTTGCTGAATCCAAAGCCTGTTCCAAAGTTGTATAAGTTGGCTTTTGCCAATATTTTTCCTTTGTAACCAAATTGCAAATGTAAAAGTTACATTCAACTTCTGAAAGTGTTGGATGTGATGTAATTAAAGAAAATCCCCTGCCTTGCCAGTCTGATCTAAAACCAGGAGTATGCTCAAGGAATTCTTTTTCTTGAAACCTCTTTTGTATTTCTTTTGCAAAACCTGCACCTAAAGCCCAATCTGAGCTTATACAATGACAAAGAAAAATAACATTATCTTTTTTATTTTCATCAATCCATTCAAAGATGTCTTTTTGCAATTCCTTCATTTTCCCTTTCCTCCTCTCATTCTTTTTTCAATTTCACTTTTGTTTCAAATATTTGTCAATTTTCTTCAGGTCATCTTTTACATACCTGTACAAGTCTTTTGCATATTGCCTTGCGTCTTTTTCAATCTCGTCTTTTCCTCCGACAAAATCATCTCTGTCATCGTCAGCAGCCGAAATTTCAAATGTTCTACGACCTGTATTAACCTCTGCGGTATATTTTGAAGAAGATCCACCGGCTTTGCGTGCATCAAGATTTACAAAGAATTCAATGCAATTTGAAGAATGAGTTTTCTTTGTAATGGAAACAAAATCCATATAATCATCAAAAACATCCTGTACCGCGTTTTCAAGTGCATCTATAACTTCAGATACCTTCAAGTCATCATTATTTGCTTTTTTTACACGAGTTTCCTGTACTCTCATTATTTTTTTCTCCTTTTTTTTATAAAATTTAGTTTTTTACAAAAGAAAAGAGCCAAGGGCCTGAAGTCATATAATCCAAAGTACTTTGAAGAGCTTTTCCCATTGGCATATGTTCATTTGGTATACCACAAGCCTTCAACATGGATTCCAATGCTTTTGGGCTTTTTGCAAGAAAAACCATCTGCTGAAGTAAAGCATTCAAATAAATTGGATCTATATCTTTATCAACCTTTAGATAACCTCCAAGAGTGACTTCATTTCCTGCTTTACACTCTTCAATTGTTTTTCCACCTGTAAGGCTTTTTATAGTTTCGTCAAACTCTTTTCCCATGCTTATTGTCTTTAGTTTAGGGGGTTGAGCAGACTTTTTAGCTTTTGGATGTTCTGCATAATTTATTGTTGCATCTTTGTCAGCTTTCAAATTCCCTTTTTCATCCAACTTTGTAAAATAAATTACAGGCTTTACGTTTTTCTTTTCTTCTGAGGCATACACCATTCCATTCAAAATTTCAACAAGAAAATTTTTAGAGATTGTCTCCACTTTATCCATTGCAAGTATTCCCTTCAAATCTTCAATGGCCTTTTTATATCCGTTCTGAAATTCACCCATTTTTTTCTCCTTACATCTTTCTAAAAGAAGTTTTTTTATCAAAACCGTGATTTATTGCTTTGTCAACGTCTGTCAAACCAATTGACTCTTGATCAACATCGTTGTGTTGAGAAATAAGCCATTCCTCAATATTGTAATACACTTCTTTTGCATCTATCAATTTTGGAATAAAAGTATTCTTCAAAATCGGTATTCTGTCTTCAATATTTTTAAAAGCCGGCTTTATTTCCCAATTCGCAACATTTCCTTCTTTGTAATCTTTTGTTAAATCTTTTGAAAAACTCTTTAGATTCCACGGATTAAAAATCTCAAATTCAACAAATTCAATTGGCGGTGAATGTTTTATATCATAACACTTTCGAGCTGCAATTAATTCCGCTGAATATTTAAAAGGTTCAATACCTTTATCCCAAGAAAATTTGCGAGGATCTGATGTAAGTTTAATTATGTAAAGAGTATATCCAATAAAAACCCCAATTACTTTTTCAGTAAGTTGCTTTTCTCCCCTTGACTTCATAAGTGAGTCTACAACGTAGTAAATTGTACTTTCATCATATGCATCACTTTCTCTTTTAATCATCCACATTTTTCTGCGATCAAAAGTTACATCTTCAGACCCGTTTTCCCCATACCCTACATAGTCATAGAAGTCCTTTTCTTTACATAATATTCTCATAGTGAGGAATCCTTTTCTTTACATAATATTCTCATAGTGAGAAGTGAACCACCATTGAAATAAAAATTCAATAGCTTCCATATTTATGCTAACAGCAATGCTACAGAAATTTCTTCCTTCATTGAACTCTTTGGTTCTTCAGAAGCATTTGTAATTTCCCTAGGTTCCCCAGGTACTATGCTGAAGCTTAATTCAGCTACGTTTGAGCTGAAGGTTCTTATGTTACTTCTAGGGCAGCTACTAATTTCCCTACATTTATTATTATAGTAAGTTGCGTTTCACATATTCGGCTAAAGACCGAATATTTATCACTCAACAATTATTATATAGATGAGTCCGCAAGTTAGGAATCCGAAAAACATAAAAGAATTGAATGTACAACGAGTTTCGGGTTTTCTATTTATATTTTAAAATTTTAAAAAACTTTTTAAAAATGTTTATAAATATTATCTCGTTGTACATTAACTCTCATTTCCTTATTCTATAACGCTTTACAGCGATTTTAATGTATAACAAGTTATTGTAACTTATGATACATTGGCCGCAAAAATTAAAAAAGTGAATGTACAACGAGATAAGGGGTTTCAAATATATTTTTAAAAATTGGAAAAAGTTTTTAAAAGAGTTTTAAAAAGGTAACTCGTTGTACATTTAATCTCATTTCTTTGTTTTATAAGGCTTTAGTCGCGTTTTAATGTATAACAAGTTATTGAAACCTGTCGTACATTCAATCTCTTAGATTAGGTTAGGATTTGTATTATATAAAAAAGAAAAGAGAAAAGGGGGTTTTATTATATATAACATATGATACATTAGAGAATTAAATGTATAACGAGTTAACCTTTTTCAAATATATATTTAAAATTTTAAAAAACTTTTTTAAAAAGTTTAATAAATCTAACTCGTTGTACATTCAGATGTTAACCCTTTATTCTATAACGCTTTATCTCATTTTTAATGTATCACCTGTTTTTCTAACATGTTATACATTTGAATATTACATACCGTAAAAAATCAAATGTACGACGAGTTAAGGGTTTCATAAATATATTTAAAAATTAAAAAAACTTTTTAAAAAAAGTTTATAAAAACTAACTCGTGATACATTTAATCTCTTTTCTTTATTTTATAACGGTTTAGCGCAGTTTTAATGTATCATATGTTATATATCTCGTTGTACATTCAAAAAAAAATAAAAAAATTTCTTGATATTTTGACGCTTTTACCCTATATTTATATCAAGAGGTACAGATAAATGATTCCAGTTGAAGTAAAAGAAACAATTGAGGCTTTCGATGTTGATAGCATTAAAACTTGGCAGCTTGAAAACAAAAAGTCCTATATTTTTTGGCAGGGTGTTGAAAAATACATTGGCGGAAGATTTGAAAAATTGAATCTTTCACGTGTAAACCCTGATGATCATCTTTTCGCTGGCGAGCCATGGCATGATTTTGGCAACTACAAAGAAAAGAATATCAATCCAAACGATGAACTCTTTTTTCTCCGCGCTGCAACTCATTATGAAGCTTGGAGAGGTAATGTAAAGAATGATAAAAATCAGTTTGATGTTGTTTGGAATAAAACGACAAATGAATTCTGGTCTGTAAAAGAGCAGGGAAGCTGCGATCATTCAGAAAACAACGATGAGCCTTTGCGAAATGCATTCGGAGAAAATCTCGGCTCTGAAGTTCCTTATGGATACAATCTTGAAAAATTGCAAGAGATTATCGAAAACCGCGAAGAGATCGAAGCCCTTGTAAATAAAAAGATTGCAATTTTTGAAATCTTTGTCAAGAAAACTCATGTTGCAAAAATTCAAGCTCGTTTGAATGAATATATTGAGATTCTTGAAGATCTCAAGCTCAATCATAAACGCGCTTGGAAAAAGATTCAGATTGCTGAAAGTGATGTTGAGAGACAGAAAAAAGCTGTTGCAAAATTCGAAAAAGAAATTGCAGAGTTTGAAAAGTATCTGTAAAAAACAAAAGCCCTTTTTCAGGGCTTTTTACAAGAGGAGTATAAAAAAATGAATTCTTTTGAAGAAATGGTTTTAGAAGCTAAGAAGATTGCAGCTTTTGCAGATTCAAGATATTCTTCAGATTGGGAACTTGCGGTTCGTTCAGAGCAATTCAAAATAAAATATGGGCGAAAGTGGTCATCTGTTTTAGGGATGGTAAAGTGAATCATATAAAAATTCGTTCAAAAGATTTATGCGTAATTTGTATGCCAACTTTTCTTTCTTTTCAAAATGTTTCAGAGAAAGAGATTGCTCAAATACAAGAGCAAAAAGTTGACTGCAGGGTTTGCAATATAATAAAAGAGAAATTCAATTCATTCCTCTTCAAGTAAATCCAATGTTTTTTTACTCAAGCAATCTTTTGTAAATTTATAAAAAGTCTTGCACTCTTTCAAAACTTCCTTTTTACAACTTTCTGTAAAGGGGAAGTTTCTTGATGTTAAAAGCCAACCTTTGTTATCAAAAACAACAACTGCGTACATTGTTTCCGTCATCTCTAAAATTGCCGCTGTACCCTCACTATATTTATGAGAACTTACAATTTTACGGCCAAAAGAAAAAATTTCTTGCATCTTGATTTTAATTAGTTTCCAAAACCCTCAAATTTTAAATTTCTTCAAAAGAGGTTTCATAAATATAACAAACATTTACCTTTGGATAGGAGTGGAAATATTTTGAAGGCCTACTAATTTCATCCATAAGGATACCTCCTTTAATCTAATTTTTAGAAAATATAGATTTTGTTTTGTGATTGAATTCTATATTTTTTAATTAAATTGGTAGGAAAAATTTTTGAAAAGATTCAGTCCAGACGCCGTTAAACAAAGAGGACTTGCGCATTTACAAACATTTGACAAATGGAAGAATTTACAAAAAGACGGAGCTGCCGAACAATTTTACGAAGCTCTTGCCGAACCTTTTGCAGAAAATGCAAGGTATGGGGAATATTTGCTTGGGGAATTAAAATGGGATACTTGCAGGAATTATTCTTCTGCAAAACATATGGCAAATTTGATAAGCAAGAAAATTGACCGCAAACATTCTGCTCAGGGTTTTTTAGTTGTAAGCCATTCAGATTTAGAAGGTAATAAAAGATATAGTTTTTTAGGTACAGATAATTTTAATATTGATAGAGAGAGTGATTATGATTCAGGTTCTTATGATGGAACCTTAACAGAAGAACTTTATAAAAAATCTTTAGTACCTTGGCTTTCAACAGATTTATACTCAATTCCAAAAGGAGCCACTTTTGTATCAAATAGCGGTGTTGTTTTTACAGCTGCAGAACGAAAACAAATAAAAACATGGGATAAAAACTGGAATGAAATTTCTTTACAAAAATCCCAATTAACTTCTTTTTATGCGCAGGGAGGTTGGTTGAATTATAAATATTTATTAGTCCCTGTAGTACAAGGTGAACAAAAAGAGGTACACATTGGAATTTCTGATGGAATGGCAGGTCAAACATTTACATTGGCAACTTTGGATATTGAAGCAGCGGATTCTTATTATACTCGTCAATTTTGTTATTTGGAAGAAATCAGAAAAGATGGTACTATACAAGAATGGAAAGAGATTTATCATTTAGCAAACGCGGGTCCAACTGATTATAGATTTGAAATTGATATTTTGGATGATCTTTCCGGTACAATAATAAAATTCGGGGATGGAGTTTCAGGCGCAATTCCATCTGAAAATTCAGAATTGATTTTACATTATATAGAAACTGCAGGAAAAGATGGAAACATTTATGATACATTCTGTTTTCAAAATGAAATAAATGGAACGGGTATAAATCAAGAAGATTTTAATATTCCGAATTTTAGTGTTGGTTGTCAATCTGTTTGGCCAATTATTGGAGGAAAAGATATTGAAACCTTCAAAGAATTCAAGAAAAACGCGGAATCCGCTTATTCAAAGAATTATGAGATTTTGCACACATATACAGAGTTGCAAGAACAAATAAATACAATTTCTCCTATTCCTTTGATTAAAATTATTACATCGGAGTTTTATAAACAAACAACAATAAACTCAACAAAACTTTTGAAATCAACAATTGGGGTTTCAGGGCTTTCAACTTCAATGAGGCCTTTGAATAGTATTGAAAAGAACCTGTTTGAAAACATTGTAAATGTAAATTTGAATAATCAAATTCTTTCAAACAAGGATATTGAATATTTAACCCCAAATATTATTAAGATTCAATCTCAAATAAATTTGGAAACAAAAGAACCGATTGTTTCTAAAAAAGACTTTGAAAATGATTTGCAATCTTATTTACTTTCACTTTTAGGAAAAACAAATATTGATTCAATTGATCAATATATGCAATCTGAAACAATAAAAAGAAGCCTGGAGTTTAGTGATAAAATTGGTGCAATTGAATCTTATGAAATGCTTTCTGTAAATTCATCAGATGTAACTTTAGTTACGCAGGATAATTCTACTTTTTATTTTGCAATAAAATTTACTACCCCTGATTTGCAAATTGATAATTATTCTTACAGCGGGTATTGTAATAAAACTTTGGAAGATGGGGTTAGAAATCCTTATATATTTAATGTAAGTTTGGGAGATTCTGCAAACTTTACTTTTTATATAACTGAACAGGATTTGTCAGAAAATACAACAAAGATTTATCAATCTTTAGATGGTACATTCTTTGAATTCTATAATATATCTTCTGCAAATAATAAATTCCTTTTCAAAAATTTAATAAAACAAACAAAAACATTTACAAAACGGCAGATTGAAAAGAATTTGGATTTAACTGAAACAGATTTGCCGTTTGATTGTTCTTTCTTTATAAAAAGATATTCAAAGTCAATCACGGCTTATTTGCTTTTACCTGTAAAAGAAATTTCTTCTTATCTCGGTTTTAAGTCTTACTCTAAAGAAAGAGTACAGAGTGTAAAGAACATTTTAACTTCAAATATAGATAGCAATCTTTGTAATTTTGAATTTTATTTTACACCAACCGATAAAACAATTCAATCAGACTGGAATACTATTTTTTATTATGATAATATTGGAGTAACTATAGATGGCTAAAGAAGAACTTGTTGGTAGATATTATGATAGTATTTTACTTTCAAAAAATTATATTGATATAAGACGGCCAATTCAAGCGAGTTGCGCAGATTATATTGCTCAGGCTTTTTTTGGAAAAGATTTTAAAAGAGTAGTTTATACAAACCCTGAATTTGCTTTTAGAAAAAGAATAGAGACTTTAGCGAAGGGAATTGATGAGAATATTTTTATAAATAATTTGCAATTGCCGTTCGCGAGTTTTTATATTTCTTCTGCTCCAAAAATTATTAAATCTGTTTCTGCATCAGAATGGGTTGGTTATTATGATGAAGAGCTTGAACAAAGAATGCATTTTACAGGAGTACAACAAACCGTAAATGTTCAATTTTACTTTGACAATGCTGAAGATGCAACAATTGCATATACAATTGCATTAAACGAAAGTCATTCAGGTGCACCTGCAAGATATTTGGACATGGTTTATTGGAGAAACAAAACTCTAAAATTTCCTGTAAATGTTTTGGTAAAAGAAGTAAAAGCTGGTAATGAATCTTTTCAAGAAAATGAATGGCTTTCAAAAAATCATATGTACGCAATGACTCTAACTTTGGAAGTTGAAACCGTACAATTGCATATTCACAAAGGTAAAGGAATGGTTCAATTGCCTTTCAAATGGCATAAAACTGGAAATATTGATACTTGGGATGAAAATGAAATTGAGTATTATACAAGGAAATGTACACTTGTTTGGGCAAAGCGTCAATTTGATATTGATTTTGATACAAAACCGGAAAAACCAAATGAGGAATTAAAAGAACTTGAAGAAGTGCTTCATTCTGAAATGAAGGATTGTGATGAAAGAACATTAAAAGCAATTGAAAGGTTTGTACCAAACGGTGCTGTTGCGGAAATGATTGAAGGGTACTTCAAAGAGCCAACAAGAGTTGTTTTTAATAGATTGAGATATAATTTGGAAAAAACAACAATTGATGAAAAAGGCGAAGTTACAGCTTGGATTGATTCAATTATAAAACCAAGTACTCATCAATATTGGTACAGTACAGTTGTGCACGTACCCGGAAGAAACGGTGCAATTGCTAAAATGGAAACTTGTAAAGATGATCATGTTTTAATTCCTGGCTTACATCCAAATAGTGAATATACAGTCTTTTTTATTTTAAGAGATTTGAATGGTAATTTTAATACAATTCCTTTGACTTTTGTTACGCCTGTTTGGAAACATGAAAAGCTCCCTGATGTTGTAAAAGGTGAACCTGAGGAATTATTTAATGTTCAAGAAAAACCGAAGAAAATTATACCAAAAGGATTGATTGGACTAGATTTGTGAAAAAGGCTTTTTCACTTTGGAAATTACATTTTCTTCTGAAAGATTCAACCTTTTTGACATTGATTTTGCAAGACTTGTCTTTCTTTCATATTCTTCCTGTATTAAAGGACCGAATTCATCTTCCAAATCTTTTATATTTTCAATTGGACTTTTTTTGAATGTTTGTATATATTCTGCAATTTGTGAAGTATTTTTAAAAGTGACTAAGCCTTTCGAAAGTTCTTCGGTTTTTTGTTTCAAACTTTTTTCTAATCCTTCATATAAATCTTCTAAAAGACTCCATTTGATATAATCAAGCTCTTTTTCATGTAAAGCTTGAAATTCCAGGTTTCTTTCTAGCTTTTCACCTTTCCAATTTTGTACTTCAATTAAAGTGGAGTCATCAAATAAAGTAATTGAAGGGGAATTTAAATGTATTTCCGTGAAATCAAAACATTCATATTTTCTTGCCTCTTTTATTAAATTCTTGTCAATTTCAAAATTAAAATAGCCATCATACCCTAAAAACTGAATGGCATCAATTAAATCCTGTCTTTCTTCTGAAACTGTTATCCAATCATTATTCTTCAATTTTTCGATTTTTGATAAAAATTCAGGCCAAGCTTTTTGACAATATTTTCTTAAACAAGCTTCATCTGTTTTACATTTGGCATTAAAAATATTCGCGTTTTCTTTTAGTTTATATTCAAAAACTTGGCCTGTTGCTTTTGCATAAAAAAGAGCGTATTGAAATTTCGTAGTTAGGTATGTCTCTTTATAAATCCTTTCACTACTTGATTTCAATCCTCTAAAATAAGACCTTTTAAATTTTTTTGAATTCTGTTCATTGAAAATCATAAAAAAGGGAATGATGAGGTACGATCTCATAACCTTCTGTTTCGAAGACAGATGCTCTAATCCAATTGAGCTACATTCCCAAAAAAAAAGGATTGATTTATACTCAACCCATCTAAAACAAAAAACGCGAATTGTATAAAAGCAATCTTAACAGGATAGCGCCTCATCGGCAAAATAGGAACAATTTCTGCGTTTTTAATTACTGAGTGAGAGAATTGAACTCCCTTTAAGTGGATATGAGCCACTTGTAATTAAACCGTTATACGAACTCAGCTTATTTGTGGTTATAGGGAATTGAACCCTAGTTCGTAGATCCACAATCTACTGTCTTGCCACTAGACGATAACCACCTAGCTACAAATTGGAATCGAACCAATAAACTCTATTGAAGAATTCTACCATATTGTAACTTGAAAAACATCCCCCCTCAATAATCCGTGAAGTCATTACTGATACTTCTTCCCTACTTACATAGGGCTGCTTTATTTATTCTCCCGCGCCGGTATATCACCTCTGTTTTTCGTTAGGTATTTTCGGAAGATGTTTT
>CAMPAL010000017.1 GCA_946631855.1 uncultured Treponema sp.
AAGTAAATTGATTATCTTCCAGAATTTTTTTCATAACATAAAGACCTGATGCAGCAGCGTGAGACAAAGAATGAGTAATTCCCGAACCATCACCAATAATATAAAGACCTTTTTTTGTAGTTACTTCAAGATTATTATCAACTTTTACTTCTGTATTATAAAATTTTACTTCTACACCATATAAGAGAGTATCATCGTTTGCAGTACCAGGTGCAATCTTATCAAGTGCATGAAGCATTTCAACAATATCATCAAGAATACGTTTTGGAAGAACCAGACTCAAGTCACCAGGACAAGCTTTAAGTGTTGGACGGATTGTAGCACGGGCAATTCTGTCTGCTGTAGAACGCTGACCTCTTTCCAAATCACCAAGACGCTGAACAATTACACCACCGCCCAGCATATTTGAAAGTCTTACAATTGATTCACCATATTCGTTGGAATTATTAAAAGGTTCTGTAAAATGCTGACTTACAAGAAGTGCAAAATTTGTATTATCACTCTTCTTTCCGTTCTCAGAATTTGAATGACCGTTTACAGTTACAATTCCATTTGTATTTTCATTTACAACAAAACCATATGGATTCATACAGAAAGTTCTTACATTATCCTGATATTTTTCTGTTGTATAAACAATCTTACTTTCATAAACCTTATCAGTGATATCACAGAAAACTTCTGCAGGTAATTCGACACGAACACCAATATCAACACGGTTTGATTCTGTAAGAATATCGTGTGCTTTACAGTAATTTTCCAGCCAGTGAGCACCAGAACGTCCAACTGCAATAATTACATTTTTAGTTTCAAGAACTTCTTCATTTTTTCCAGTAAAGACACGGAATTTATAAGGCTGAGTTTCAGGCATATCCATCAGAATATCAGTTACTTCTGTATCAAACATAAAATTAATTCCGTTTGATTCAAGATATTCATGAAGAACAGACATGATTTCATAGTTCAAATCTGTACCAAGGTGACGAACTTCTGCAGAAAGCAAATGAAGTCCTTTTCTTGTACAGTTCTTCTTCAAATCAGGATCAGTTTTAAAAAGTTTTGGATATGCTGATGAAGTTGAAGCAGTCAATTTTTCATTAATCATATCAACTTCATACATAAGCTGAAGTGCTTCATCTTTTCCAATTTTTTCCCAGAGAGTTCCGCCAAATTCATTTGTAATGTTGAATTTTCCGTCAGAATAAGCTCCTGCTCCACCTTCTCCAGACATGATTGAACAGGTCTTACATTTTATACAGTTAGGAACTTTACCCTCTGTTATAGGACATTTACGATTTTTTAAAGAATGTCCTTTATCAATAATAAGAATTTTTCCTTTTTTCCCGCTTACTACATAATCATAAGCTGCATAAAGACCCGCTGGACCAGCACCAACTATAATAATGTCATATTTGTTTCCCATGTTACTTGCTCACTTCTTTTTTATGATGACATTATTATAGTGTTTTTTTTATACTTTAGGAATGCTTAAACTAAATACTAACCTTACCTTTTGATGATTTATCTTTTTGCAGATTTTTAGTTTCGCCTTTCACTGTAATTACAGAATCCTTTTCTGCAGCCTTCAAAAGTCCAGCCTGATTACTTCCGCTGATTGTCATAGTCATTTGTCCACCATTCTTACCGGAACGTCCCCAATGGCGGTCA
Organism: uncultured Treponema sp.; assembly: GCA_946631855.1. Lineage (GTDB taxonomy): Bacteria > Spirochaetota > Spirochaetia > Treponematales > Treponemataceae > Treponema_D. The sequence goes on from CAMPAL010000017.1 coordinate 1,666, forward strand.
GAATTTTCTTCGCATAAAACAAAATAATTATTTTTATCATATGATTTTTCTTCTGTTCCTGCATAGAAAGTACAATTTTGAATATTTACCAGGGCATTTGTGTTTGTAACATAGAACATGGCTTCATCATCATCTGCATATTGATTATAGAAGATACAATTTTCAATATTAAGTTTTCCTTCTCCAACTGAAGCATCTCCCGAAAAACTCTGATAAATCATGACTGCACCCTGACCTTTTCTGGCACCTGTGAAAGTTGAATCCGAAATATTTACATTATTCAAACCTTCTATAACAAGAGTCTGAGCTGTCTCTGCCTTTCCTGTAACTCCACTTGCGGTGATGTTTCCTGTTGAATAAATACAAGGAGAATCATTTGCCTGAGTATTAAGAATATTATTTTTACCAAGAAGAGTGATATTTCCACCACCCCTGTCGGTTGCAAGAGCGGCAGAATTATTTCCTCTTGTAGTAATATTTACATTTCCTTCTTTACAAACAACTGAACCACCGTAGGAAGCAAAAAATCCTCTTGAACCACGCTTATAACTGCTGATTGTAATTCCATCATTCACAGTAATTTCTGCTCCATCGGTAGCAAAAACTGCATTGGCATGAAGGGCATTTGTCATAACTTCCACACCATTTAGAATCATTTTAGAATTTTTACCCACCGCTACGAGGGCATTATTAATTCCATAGAAATTGTATGCATCACCATCAAGAGTTTTTTCATCTGCATCGCCAGTTTTTTCTATAGAAACATTATTCAAAGTTAAAGTTCCGCCATTTATAACAAGAAAAGCAATTTCATTGGCGGCAGAAACAGTCACTTTTCCACCGTCAAAATCTTCTGCAGAATAAGTTACATTTTTTCCATCAATAATATATTTAGCGTGATATGTGACTTTCAATCCTCTTTCATTTTCAAAAGTATAAACTAAAGACTGAGCACTGCTATCCAGACATTCCGGTTCGTATACAGAAGTTCTTTTTGGTCCAGGCATTCCTTCTGGCATTTCTCCAGGTTTTCCATCTGGCAATTCACCCGGCCTTCCACCAGGTTTTCCACCAGATTTTCCACCAGGCCCAGGTCCAAACTTACCCATCGCAAGTTCCCGACCTTTTGGTGGTTCACGTCCATCCGGCCCTTTAGAGATTTCCTTTTTTTCTGAATCTCTAGAAATTTCCTTAGACTTACAGGATGAAAGAAGAGCCGCTGAAGCCAATAAAAATACTGTTGAATATAAATAAATTTTTTTCATAAAACACCTCTTTTCTCTCCAACAAATATAGCAATTCAGAAAAATAATCGTTACTTCAATCCTCATAATATTCTGTAATACAACAAATTATTATGATTTGTCGTTTGGCCCTCTAATTTTCTTTAAAATAACTTAAAATCTTAAGTAATTCTAAAGAAATCTAATGACAAAAAATGCCTCTTCTGTTAGGATAAGACAAGTTTTTTCAAACAGAAGAGGCATATTATGATTATTGATTTTCACGCACATATATATCCGGAAAAAATTGCATCCAGAGCAACTCAGGCTATCAGCACTTTTTATGAAAATGCACCAATGTCCTGGCAGGGAACCACAGACGAATTAATTGCTACTGGTAAAAAAGCCGGCGTCAGCAAATATGTTGTTCATTCAGCCGCAACAAGTCCTGCCCAGGTTGATGTAATCAATAACTTTATTATCAAAGAATGCCAGAAACACCCTGAATTTATTCCGTTTGGAACTATGCATCAGGATTACGAAAATTATGCTTCTGAATTAGAAAGAATTCATGAGCTCGGCTGTAAAGGCATTAAACTCCATCCTGATTTTCAGAAATTTGCCGTAGATGATCCAAAAATGGACAGAATTTACGAAAAAGTTCAGGAATTGAATATGGCAATTCTCTTTCATGCCGGAGACTGCCGCTTCGATTTTTCAGGTCCAAAACGTTTTGCAAATCTGATTGAAAAACATCCATCCCTTAAAGTCATTGCTGCTCATTTTGGAGGATATTCAGAGTGGGAAGAATCTATGCACTATCTTGTTAGCAAAAAAATCTACTTTGATACCTCAAGTACTTTCTGGAAGCTCCCGATTGAAAAAGCCAGAGATATGGTTTTAGCCCATGGTTACCAGAAATTCCTTTTTGGTTCAGATTTCCCAATGTGGGATTTTTCGGGCGAATTAAAAAAGATTGATGAATTAAACTTAAAACCAGAAGAAAAAGATGCAATCTTATTTGGAAATGCACAAAAACTTCTGGAAAGCCTATAAAAAACTATAAAAATAATTTCTTAAAATTTTCATCAATTGCAGCTGAAAGTTTTGCGGAAGAAACATTCCTCTTAGACGCAATATATTCATAAATATAATGAATGTTATTTGGTGTATTGCTTGTGTTTTTTAAAGGAACTGGTGCATAGTATGGCGAGTCAGTTTCTATAAAAAGTCTGTCTTTTGGAACATAAGCTACCAGTTCAGCCATATTCTGAGCAGCCTTTTTTCCCGAATAAGTTACAGCCCCGCTAAAACTGATGGACCATCCCAAATCAAGAAAAAAATCCAGTTCAGACTTAGAGTAAGAATAACCGTGAATTACACCCTTGTTCCATTTTATCGCTTTTAAGACATCAGAAGTTTCATTAAATCCTTTTCTTGAATGAACAATAACCGGCAGATTTAATTTTTTCGCAAGTGCCATATGAAGTGCAAACAAATCTCTTTCTTCGGATACAGTCTGATTGTCAAAATAATCATGCTCCCGGCCTTCGTATTCTACAGAATCCCAGTCATGATCAATTCCGCAGGTTCCAAGTGCAACAAGCCGATTGGCAAATTCATCATCAGAATCTTTAAAAGATGTAATTGAATCTTCCAGATTTTCTATATATTCATAACGATTTTCAACAGAATCCAGATCTCCCATAATTCCGGCGGAAAAATAAATCATCTGGCTGGCAATTTTTTTAGCATTATCATCATCAATCAAACTGATACATTCTTTTATGTTTTCAACCCTCTGCCAGATATCATCAGCCTTAATTCCGCAATCAAGAGCAAAAAAAGGTTTTGACTGAGTCATTTCAGATAAAATTTCAGCTCCATAATCTGCATTTGAATCCCGAAGCATTTGTGTAAAATTAAAAAGAAAATCTGAGTACATAATAGATTATTATATCACCAAACTGTTATTATAAAGTAGTCTTCTGCTTACATTTTTCCAGATTTACGAGGTATTTATGAATTTTTTCCTTCCAACAAAAATATACATTGAAAAAGATTGTGTTCAAAACCATTCAAAAGAACTGAGCAGTTTTGGTAAAAAAGCCCTGATTGTTACAGGAGCCCATTCTTCCCGATTAAACGGTTCTCTTTCCGACGTAGAAAATGTTTTGAAACAGGCTGATATTTCATACCAGATTTTTGACCAGATTGAAGAAAATCCTTCTGTTGAAAGTGTAGGAAAAGCTGCAGAGTCTGGAAAGAAATTTAATTCAGATTTTGTGATTGGAATTGGAGGAGGTTCTCCTTTAGATGCCGCAAAAGCTGTTGCCCTGCTGATTGCAAATCCCGAATTAACTTCTGATGATTTATACACCAACAAAGCAGTTTCTCACCTTCCGGTGGTGGCAATTCCTACCACCTGCGGAACCGGTTCAGAAGCAACAGGAGTTTCAGTCCTTACAAATCACAAACAGGGAATTAAAAAAAGCATCCCGAACAAAATTTTCCCTGCTCTCGCATTAGTTGATGGAAAATATCTTTCATCAAGTAAAAGAGAAATTATCATAAATACAGCAGTAGATGCCCTTGCCCACCTGATTGAAAGTTACCTCAACAGTAAAGCAAACGATATGAATAAAATGTTTTCGGAATACGGTTTAAAACTCTGGGGACAAAACAAGGATGTTCTTTTATCAGACCAGACTTTCGGCCCGGAGCTTTTACAAAAACTTATGCTCACTTCCACCATCGCAGGAGTTTCTATTGCCCACACGGGAACAGGACTTCCGCACGGTATGTCTTATGATTTAACCTATAGCTTTAGGATTCCACACGGAAAAGCCTGCGGATATTTTCAGGCTGCCTACCTGGAAGTCTGCCAGAAACACCTGCCTGCAGAAGTGAACAAAATTCTTGAACTTTTACAGATTGCCACTATCGCAGAATTCCAGGAGATGGTGGAAAAAATGATTGGAAGATTCAAACTTTCCAGAAGCAATGCAGAAAAATTTGCAGATGCAATTTCTCATAACGAAGGAAAACTTTCTGCAACTCCATTTAAAATCAGTCAGGAAGAAATTTTTCAGATTTATGAAAAATCAATTTTATAGCTAAAGCGGAATTTTATTTTTTACCGTAGATTTCCACAAACTCTGAAGCAGGAATTGGTTTCGAAAAACAAAAGCCCTGAAGATAATCACAACCAATTTCTTTCATAACTTTTGCCATATCAAGATTTTCAATTCCTTCTGCAGTAACTGTAAAATCCATCTGTTTGATAGTCTGAACCAGAGTTGGTAAAATTTTATCCTTGCACTTAAAATAGTCCCACACAAATTCCATATCAAGCTTAATGTTGATAAAAGGACATTTTTTCATGCGGGCAACATTCGAATATCCTCTTCCATAATCATCAAGGACAAACTGAAAACCAGACTCCTGCATAACCTGCATCTGTTTTTGAAGCAAATCAAAATCAATCATAGACTCTTCGGTTATTTCCAGATGAATTTTACCGCTGGGAATTTTATATTTTTGGAGAATTGCAGAAAAACGATCTTTCAAATCCCGGCGAAGGAACTGGATTGGTGAAAGATTAACATTTATCCACCTTAATCCCATTCCTTCAATATCGTGCTCACTTATAAACTTACAGGTTTTCTCGAACATTTGCTCACCAAGAACATTGATTCGACCATTTTTTTCTGCAATCGGAATGAACTGGAAAGGAGGAATTATTTCACCAGCTTCATCACGAATACGAGCAAGTGCTTCGGCTCCTATAAGTTTATGAGTTTGAGCATCAATAACCGGCTGAAGAAATAGTTCCACAGAATTTTTTTCTACTGCAATCTCAACAGCACGCTTAATTTGAGCATTATTTCTAATTTTTTCAACTTGATCTTTATTAACCAGAATACAGGCATTAGTTTTTAATCCCGCTTCATTTAAGCTGGAAAGCATTGTTGTAAAAAGAATATCTTCATCATCACTTATAATTTCTGAATTAAGCTCTATAAAACTTACTTCCATGAAAATATCTACATCAACTCCAGTGCACCAGGGTTTTTCAAAACGACTTAAAATTGTCTTTTTAATTTCCTCTACATCGCAGGAACCTTTTCCCAAAAGTACAAAACGTCCATCATAAAGATAAAAAGCCTTCATTTTAGGAAAGGTATGTTTTAAAAAATTTCCAATCAAACCAAGACCTTTATCAGTCTGACAATTACTGTAAATTTCCCTTAATTCGTTATAACTGTGAAGTGTAAATCCTATGATAACAGGTTCTTTTTCATACTTAATTTCATCCAGAACATGTAAAAATGCCCTTTTATTAAAAAGGCCGCTTTTCTCTTCAAGGTACAAAGAAGGATTCTGAAAAGTCTGATAAATGATAATAATAGCAAGCAGAGTAAAAAAGTTTAAAATCAACCAGTTTGGACAAAGGATTCTTACAACATAGCCAATCGTCATTACCAGATTATAGGCCAGACAGGAAATAAAATATAACTTCCCGATTTTCTTACGATAGTAAAAACAATATATAAAAGAAAGAAGGATGTAATAAAAGGCACAAACATAAATAAGATTATAATAAGGGCCCTGCTCAAATTCTCCAGAATCTGTAATTGTAAAAATGATATCCTTAAAAATATTTAAAATAGCAAGAAGATTAAAACATGCAAACGGAAGAAGACTGAAAATCTTTTCTCTCAAACCTGTTCTGATATCTTTTTTTAAGACCAGATTTGTAAACATAAAAAAGCAGATAATTCTCTGGAAGAAAAGCAGAAAGTACAAGACATTTTGCAGACGAAGATCAAAATTTGTAAGATCCAGAAACTCAAGACTTAAAGAACAGACTAAATCTACAATCAGTGTAAATAAATCTATTAATAAAAGAAAAAAGAAGGCCCTGGTCATTCTTAAGGGCAGTCTTGGCTGTACAAAATAAAAAATCAGATATGCAACGACAATAATTGCTTCTGGCAATATAAAATTATAATTCCACATTAACAAATAACCTCTCTCTCATTTTTTTTATTGTGTTTAGCAGATATAATAATTTAAAATAGTAATGTCACATATTATTGTAGATTACATATGTGTATTTTTAAAGAAAATAATTTTTATTTTTTAATCTATTTTCCTATAGAAATGAACAATTATTTAAAAAGATTATCCTTAATAATATTATATACAAGGCTTTAAGAGGAGAAATAATAATATGTATATTGCAAATGATAAAAGATATGAAAAAATGACTTACAACCGTGCAGGAAATTCAGGACTTAAGCTTCCTGCTGTTTCTCTGGGTCTGTGGCACAATTTTGGCGATAAAGATTCTTATACAAATATGGAAGAACTCTGTTTTACAGCTTTTGACAATGGAATTACCCATTTTGACCTTGCAAACAATTATGGACCAGAAGCAGGAAGTGCTGAAAAAAACTTTGGAAGAATCTTTAAAGAACATTTTAAGCAATATCGTGATGAAATGATTATTTCTACAAAAGCAGGCTACTGGATGTGGAATGGCCCATACGGAGACGGGGGAAGCCGCAAATATCTGATTGCCTCACTTAATCAGAGTCTTGAAAGAATGGGTCTTGATTATGTTGATATTTTCTACCACCACAGAATGGATCCGCAAACACCGCTTGAAGAAACAATGCTCACTTTAGACCAGATTGTAAAAAGCGGAAAGGCACTTTATGTTGGTTTATCAAATTACGATGGTCCAACCCTCGAAAAGGCCTGTGCAATTCTGGAGGAACTTCATACACCATTTATCATTAATCAGAATTCATACAACATTTTAAACAGAACAATCGAAAATAACGGACTTAAGAAAACTTCTGCAAAACTTGGAAAAGGAATTATATGTTTTTCACCACTTGCCCAGGGTTTACTGAGCGACCGCTATCTCAAAGATATTCCAGAAGACAGTCGTATCAAAAAAGACGGAAGATTCTTAAAAGAAAACAATGTTCTGGAAAACCGTGAAACTCTCTTAAAACTCAATGAAATTGCTGCTTCAAGAAATCAGACTCTGGCAGAAATGGCACTTGCCTGGATTCTTAAAGATTCAGACATTACATCAGTTTTAATTGGAGCTTCAAAAACTTCTCAAATTCTGGACAACATAAAAGCTCTGGAAAACACAAGTTTCACAAAAGAAGAACTGGATGCTATTGATAAAATCTCTATCAAATAGAAGATATGGAATAGTTCTATAAACTCGCAGGCAGTCTCTATAAAAGAAACCGTCTGCGTCAGGAGTCATAAAACCAACCTTATCTTACGCTATAAAGTAAATCTCCATAGCTTGGGAATGGCCACAATTCTTTAGGTGTGATTATTTCCAGTTCATCTGCTGCGGCACGTAATTCACCCATAGCAGAGAATACTTTTTCGCGGTAGAACATAGCTGTTTTTCCTGAATCACCACTTTCTGAAACTTTCTTTGCTTCGCTTACACTGCTTTCCAATGTAGAAGCTTTTGCAAAAATTGAACTTGTAAGAGCAGAAACTTTCTTGAGCATTTCAGCTTCGTATGTTGAATCGCAGGTCTCACATACTGATTTTTTCAAACCGATTGTTTCTGCAAGTTTTGCAGCATACTTACTTGCACAAGGAAGAATATCCTTTTTAACCATTTCAAGCATTGTTTCAGCTTCAATATTAATTATCTTAGAATAATTTTCATTGTGAATTTCGTAACGGCTTTCCAGTTCAACACGGCTGTATACACCAAACTTTTCAAAAAGTTTAACATTCTTTTCATCAAGAGTTTTTGCCAGAGCTTCAGGTGTAGAACGCAAGTTCAAGAGACCACGTTTTTCTGCTTCTTTAACCCAGGAATCATCATATCCGTTTCCATTGAAAATAATTCTCTTGTGTTCCTTAATTGTCTTAAGAATAAGATCATTCAAATCTTTCTGGAAATCTTTACTCTTTTCAAGTATATCTGCAAACTGACTCAATTCTTCTGCAACAGCTGTATTCAAGAATACGTTGGCACAGGCAGTTGATTCATTTGAACCAAGCATACGGAACTCAAATTTATTTCCAGTAAAAGCAAATGGAGAAGTTCTGTTACGGTCTGTTGTATCTTTGTTGAATTCAGGAAGGACTGTAACACCAATCTGCATTTTTTCCTTTTCATGTTTTCCATAAGGAACGCCCTTTTCAAGACAATCAAGAATTTCAGAAAGTTCATCTCCAAGGAAAATTGAAATGATTGCTGGAGGTGCTTCGTTAGCTCCAAGTCTATGATCATTTCCGGCAGAAGCAACAGAAATGCGCAGAAGGTCCTGATATTCATCTACAGCCTTAATAACGGCACAAAGGAAGATAAGGAACTGGGCATTACTTGCAGGAGTTGCTCCAGGGTCCAGAAGATTTTTTCCTGTGTTTGTAGAAATAGACCAGTTATTATGTTTACCGCTTCCATTTACACCAGCGAATGGTTTTTCATGCAAAAGACATACCATTCCATGTTTAGAAGCAACTTTCTTCATCATTTCCATTGTAAGCTGGTTATGATCGCAGGCTATATTTGTTGTAGAGAAAATTGGTGCAAGTTCATGCTGTGCAGGAGCAACTTCGTTATGTTCTGTTTTAGCAAGGATTCCAAGTTTCCACAATTCACGGTTCAAATCCTTCATGAAATCCTGGACACGAGGTTTAATCATACCAAAATAATGATCTTCAAGTTCCTGTCCTTTTGGAGCCTTTGCACCAAACAAAGTACGGCCTGTATAAATCAAATCTTCGCGTTTATCATATACTGACTTATCAATCAGAAAATATTCCTGTTCAGGACCTACTGTTGTTTTTACGCTTGTAACAGCTTCATTTCCTTCAAAAAGATGAAGCACACGAACTGCCTGCTTTGAGATAGCCTGCATGGAACGTAAAAGTGGAGTTTTCTTATCAAGAGCTTCTCCGGTGTATGAACAGAAGGCGGTAGGAATACAAAGAGTACCATCTTTAATAAATGCAAAAGATGTTGGATCCCAGGCTGTATAACCTCTTGCCTCAAAAGTTGCACGAATACCTCCGCTTGGAAAGGATGATGCATCAGGTTCTCCCTGAACAAGTTCTTTTCCACTGAATTCCATAATTACTTTTCCGCCATCAATTGGGCTGATAAAGCTATCATGCTTTTCTGCAGTAATTCCTGTCAAAGGCTGGAACCAGTGAGTAAAATGAGTTGCCCCCTTCTCCAATGCCCAGTCTTTCATTGCATTTGCAACAACATTTGCCACGGCTGGATCAAGCTTTTCTCCACCTTCGACTGTTTTCATCAATTGTTTAAATGTTTCCTTTGGAAGACGTTCTTTCATTACAGTTTCATTAAAAACGTTCTCTCCAAAAATTGCTGTTACATCGTCCATATCTTTATACCTCCAATTTTTTTAATCCTGTAAAGCTTCATAACCTTCTTCGCCAGTTCTAACTTTTACAACATTGTCTACGTCGTAAACGAAAATCTTTCCATCACCAATATTGCCTGTGTAAAGCACTTCTTTTGCAGCAGTAATAACAAGATCAACAGGAACTTCACTCACAACAATATCAACTTTGATTTTTGGCAAAAGGGTTATATCCATTTCAACACCACGATATTTCTGAACATTACCATGCTGAACTCCACAACCAAGAACATTTGTAAGAGTCATTCCAGTTACGTTTATGTCATTCATAGCAGCTTTAAGTTCATCAAACTTGCTTGGTCGTGTGATGATTGTAACCATATAGAATTTTGCATCTGGTCTTGAAGTACCTTTTGCAACAGGGATAGCCTTTTCAACAGGAACAGATCCTGCAACATCTGAAGAACCTGCCTGACCAGCTGTCATTACCTGAGGAGCCATCATAAATCCGCCATAAGCTGATTCAATTCCATGTTCAAGTTTATCAAGACCAATAACTTCTTCTTCACGACTTGCTCTTAATCCATGTAATTTCTTGATAAGGGCAAAAGTGATAATCATACAAACAGTTGTCCAGGCAACAATTGAAACTTCTCCAAGACACTGAACACCAAGGTGCTTAAATCCGCCACCATAGAACAAACCGTTTTCCACGTTGAAAAGACCATCTGCAAGAGTACCCCAGATACCATTTGCAAGGTGAACACCAACAGCTCCAACCGGGTCATCAATGTGAAGTTTGATATCAAGACCTTCTACTACAACAACAACTATAATTCCTGCAACAATACCAATAATACTTGCGCCAAGAGCATCTACAGTTGCACAAGGAGCAGTGATAGCTACAAGACCAGCCAGAGAAGCATTCAAAGTCATTGAAACATCAGGCTTACCGTTTTTAATCCATGTAAAAATCATTGTTGTGATTGCAGCAAGAGCAGGAACGATTGTGGTTGTTGTAAACACTGCAGCAAGTCCCCCTACCCCTGTCATCTGTGTACAGGCAGCACCGTTGAAACCATACCAGCCAAACCAGAGAATGAAAGTTCCTAAAGCACCCAAAGTTAAAGAATGTCCGGGAATAGCATGAACTTTTGTTACTTTTCCATTTTTATCGTAATCATACTTACCAATACGTGGACCAAGGAAGATTGCACCAATTAAAGCAGCTGTACCACCAACCGAGTGAATTGCAGCAGAACCGGCAAAGTCAACAAACCCAAGATTTACCAGCCATCCCTGAGAATTCCATACCCAGCCTGCTTCAATAGGATAAACTACAGCAGAAATAACTGCAGAATAAATACAATATGCACTGAATTTTGTTCTTTCTGCCATTGCACCAGAAACTATTGTTGCAGCAGTAGCACAGAACACCAGGTTGAATACAAAGCTGGACCAGTCAATATCTGCAAAATTTGTAAACAATTGAAAGTTTGGTTTACCAATAAAACCAAAGAAATAATTTTCACTCATCATTAAACCAAAACCAAGAAGCATGAACATTGGTGTACCAATACAAAAGTCCATAAGGTTTTTCATAATGATATTTCCGGCGTTTTTTGCACGTGTAAAACCAGTTTCAACCATTGCAAAACCACATTGCATAAAAAATACAAGGGCTGCACCAATCAAGAACCAAACACCCCAAACTTCACTCATAATTCCTCCTGAGTAAGGCCGCCCGGTAGACGACCGGTGATAGATAGTAAATTGTAAAAAAAAAGGCGATGATATCAGACACTGTGCACAAATGTCCGACATCATCGCCGTAAAAAAAATAAGGTCGCAGGATTTTTCCTGCGACCTCTTTGCCTTAGATGTTTTTGTTATATATTTTGTAAAAAAATTTGTCAATATAGTACTTCATAAATTTATTCATATTTTTTCATGCGGTAAATTGATTTTCAAGCCTTAAAGAAAAAGCTATAATACGTCGAGTCAAGGCACGCTAACGCTTAAAACCTTGACTTCGCCGTTTTGAGAGTTTTATAATAAACCCTCAATGGCAAACGAATTTGGAATTATCAACAAAGAAGAAGCTTACACCTACGATGAATTACACTTTCTGGAGGAGAAACTTCTTCCTCTGACAAATAAATCTTCCCAGGCATCCCTTTCAGAAGCTTTTCAAAAAATGGAGGAAAGCCTGAAAGATCACAAAAATTCCATGGCCATCTTTTTTATGCCCCAGACAAGTTTTAATATTTTTTCATTAATTCAGGGCGATAATTCTATCTGTAAAATTCAAAAAGATGATGTCGCAGCCCTTCTTTCCGCTTTTGAGTTACTTTCACCAGCAGAAAAAAATGAAATATCAGTCCACCTGCAAAAAAAGGTAAAAACTCTAAATGATTATCTTCAGCAGGGAAACACTGTCTGCCCTACTCCAATTCAGGCCGACAACATTACTTTTAAGAGCTTCTAAAAATCGGTTTCCCCGTATCCACCCTTGATATTTCCATCTGCATCGCGGGAAAAACGACTCATAAATCTCCATGCATGCTCACAAGTATGTTCCCTGCAGTCATGTCCCTGACCACTTATACTTGCAAAAACCGATAAAGCCCTTCCATCAGTTTTCGAACGGAACAACTGCATTTTTAAAGTTGCATCTCTGACTGGATCATATTCTTTTCGAACCAGATCTCCATCAAGCCCCCAGATTTTATTCTGCCACTTATCCTTATCTTCCAGTTTTACAGTTTTACTATAAAGTTCCGCAGAATTTGCCTTATTTAAACGTAAAACATAAGCAACACGATCAAGACACTTCTGAGCCTGGAAAGGAAGTTCAGGTAAAGGACTAACTTCTCCACCAGCATAAAAGACTGGAACCATTACAGATTCATTTAACTCAGTCTGAATCTTTTTGCCGTAAACATTACACCCCACATCAAAAGTTGCATCCATAGGAGCAGCTGCCGCAAGAAGAGAAGGATGTTCCTGAATTATATCCCAGGTCTTACACCCACCCATAGAAAATCCTGTTGCATAAATGCGGGATGTATCAATATCAAACTTATTTTTCAAAATTTCAACAAATTCCACCATCTCGCTGGCGGTACTATTTAAATGATTTTCAACAGTAACCAGTAAAAAATTATATTTGTGAGCAATTTTTGCCCATCCAGCCATTGTTGAAAAGAAGAAGCAGGAATCTCCACCACCGTGAAAACCAAGCACCAAAGGTAAAGGCCCCTTCAAATCTTTATTATAAAAAGCAAAATATCCTATTTTATGAGAAGCCTTATCTTTATCATCCCCACAGTTATCTGAAGAAGTTTTTACTTCCGCAATTCCCGGCTCAATAACAAGACCGTCCTTTTCCAGATCAGGATCTATCTGCAAAGGCCCTGTCATTCTCCTGAATTTTCGCGCAAATCCATAATAATCATTTACTAAATCTTCTGTCTGGCGCGAAAGGAAAAATTTGCAGTTTTTTGAAAAAATCTCATTTATCTGTTTAGAGTTTCCATAAGAAATAACAGGAATATCATCCTGACGGGCATCTGGTAAAACAGAAAGACCGGAAAGTACACAGGTTGCCGGAGCTAAATCAGAAGGTCCCCAGAGTCCTGCCCCTTCAAAATGATGAAGACAATTTCTTGCAATATAATCAGCCCCTTCTCCAAGCCCATAAAGAAAAATTCTGAAAATAGCCCCGCGAATAAAATAGCCCTCACAGGAGCGGGTGAAAAAATTATTTGCTATTACATATCCGTCTTTATAACACTGATGGATTCTGGAATTTGAAATAATTTCCGAAAGAATATCAGGTTTGGCATATTCCCATCCGCAAAAATCTCCGGATTCTGTAACAGGATTTATAAAAACTACACTTGAATCAAAAGAAGCGGCAATTTTATCAAAGCCTTTTTCACGTGCAAAAAGAGCTGCTTCTTCATATGTAAATTGTTTTTCTGCAAAGACAAGAAGATATGGCGCATTAAAACCATAATTTAAGATTTCCCCAAACAAAGGAGAATCTGGTAAAAAGATAAGCGCTTCAAAAGAATTAAAAACATGCCTCCAGAAGCGACCATATTGATTGTGAATAATTTCAGGAACATTTTCCATAAATAAAACCCTTCAAATAAGTTTTACACATTTTTCTGGTGAAAGCCATAAATGATTTTACTTATCTAAAGGGTTTCAGATTTTTATTCTAATGTTTCAGCAAGTTCGTAAATTAAAGCTTCAGTTTTTTCCCAGCCAAGACATGGATCTGTGATAGATTTTCCGTAAACACCTTCACCAATCTTCTGTGCCCCGTCTTCGATGTAACTTTCAATCATCAAACCTTTTACAATCTTTTTAATATCTGCAGAAACGTGACAGCTGTGTAAAACATCTTTTGCAATACGAATCTGTTCAAGATATTTTTTACCAGAATTTGCGTGATTACAGTCAACAATCAATGCTGGATTTTTTAAACTTGAATCAGCAGCATAACAATCAATCAGATTACGAATATCTTCATAATGATAATTTGAATGGCTTCTTCCAAAAGCATCAACATAACCGCGGAGGATGGCATGACTTAAAGGATTTCCTTCTGTTGTAACTTCCCAACCACGATAAAGGAATTTCTGTTTTGCCTGAGCGGCACAAATTGAATTCATCATTACAGAAAAATCGCCAGATGTAGGATTTTTCATTCCAACCGGAATTCCAAGTCCACTTGCAACAATTCTGTGCTGCTGATCTTCTACAGAACGGGCCCCAATTGCAACGTAAGAAAGCAGGTCAGACAGATAGCGGTGATTTTCAGGATAAAGCATTTCTTCTGCACAGGTAAAGCCTGTTTCTTTTACAACACGGGTATGCATTTCACGGATAGCAATAATTCCGGCAAGCATGTCTTCTTCGCCCTCCGGATTAGGCTGATGAAGCATTCCTTTATAACCAGTACCTTTTGTTCTTGGTTTATTTGTATAAACTCTAGGAATCATAAAAATTTTATCTTTTACTTTTTCCTGTACTTTTGCCAGACGTGTCATATAGTCCAGAACGGCAGTTTCATTATCAGCGGAACAAGGTCCAATTATCAGAAGAAAACGCTTATCTTTTCCTTCAAAAATATCTTTGATAATAAGATCTCTTTCTTCCTTAATTTTCTGAATTTTTTCTGTTAAAGGAAACTGTTCCTTTAATTCCTGTGGAGTTGGAATCTTTCTCACAAAGTTCATCTGCATATCCATAACGGCAAAATCTCCTGTATGCGTAACTTATTTCAATATAGAACTGATTATATTGAAAAGTGAGAAGAGAAAAAATAGGTTTTTGAAAAAAACTTTAGTTAAACTGCAGAAGGAACCAGCGATAAATGGCATCCATACGTTCTGTCATAGATTCTTCAATCTTATTTCGAACATTAAACAAAGGAATTTTCTTTGCATCTACATCTGTTGAAATATAAAAGAGGATAGAATCGCCACAATCGATGGAAAGTACATTCAATTTAAGTTTGCCCTGCTCTACTGCCTTTATACCAACGTAAGATAAATCATTTGTGGTGGTAAAATTTGCATACACCACATCCCCATTCTGATGATAACGAAGGATATATTTTATATCACCATAGGTATGGTCTTTCTGGTAGCAGTACAAAACTTTTCCATCCGCAGAACCTTCAATCTGGTCTGGAATTCTTTTATCAGAATTTAAGGAATCAATTGTATAAGCTGATTTGTACAAAACATCACCATTTTTCTTTTCTTTAAAATGATAACGCATTCCTTCCATTTTGCTGATTGAACGGAGCACGACAGAAACATCATCAATTGTTACATCATTTTTTGAAGAATTTTCGAGCAGCTGAGATTTTGGAATCAGATAAAGAAATTCTGCGGTGAAAGGAACCTGTCCCTCTGTTTTTTCAACAGTATTTTTTTTGAGTACATCTGAATATTCACAATCAGGAACAAGAGCAAGCAAATTATCTCCACTTGAATGAATATAAGTAACTGAACCTTTTGATTTTAATTTTTCAGCAGTTGAATTATCCAGATATGTTTCTATTGAAGCAGCAGATAAGAGAACTGAAATACAAGAACTTAAACAAAGTGATAATAAAAGCTTTTTCATAAAACCCCCGTTTATTCCGCTGAAAATATTCATATAAAAAACGCTTCAGCAGACAAAAAGTTTCAAACAATTCTAAAGTAAAACAGCCTATACTTTACAGATAGAATTATTTCCTTTCAAGAGAGTTTTATAATTTTTATGACATAAGTTTCATGGGTTCTGTGCAAAATACTTTTACATAAAGCCAGACATCATTTGAATCAGGAACTTTGAACAGGTGGAGGATAATTCTCATATCAACCTTTCTTGTCTCAAATTCCCTCTTAAATTCAAGAATTTTTGTTTCCTGCTCACCAGAGAAAGACTTTAACAGATTTTCACGGTCCATAAACTTTCTGAAGGCTTCAAGAGAATCAGGATGTATAAATTTTTCCAGAACGTCATTCACCGCTTTGGTATAAACATCTGTTTCAACATTAGTTTCTCTTTTCCAGTTATCCTGTTCCAGAAGATTTGTAATTTTATCCTCTGAAAGATTTACCACAAAAGTATAAAGGGCCGGTTTATAGTAATTCTGATTAAAAATATAAATATGTTCTTCAACCAGATCATTTTTTGTTACAGGACCTTTATATTCTGAATCATCCAGAATTTTTTCAAAGTTTTCGACAGGGACTGGTTTTGAGTAGAAAAATCCCTGGATATTATCACAACCAATATTTTTAAGGAATTTAACCTGAGTTTCAGTTTCTACACCTTCGGCGGTAATCTGAATACCAAGTTCCTTCGCCAGCGAAATGGTATGTTCAATAAGACGGTTTCCACCAAATTCACCAATAAAATCAATCAAACTTTTATCAAGTTTCAAAGTATCAAAATGCAAAAGATTTAATGATGCAAGTGATGAATAACCCGAACCAAAATCATCCATCTGCAAAGAAAATCCTAACCTGTGGAAATCATCTATAATTTCTTTTACGGCATCATTTGTGATAGCCGCAGATTCGGTTATTTCTATTGGAATTAAACGGGAATCAACTCCCATTATTTCTGTAATTCTTTTATATTCTTCTGTAACACCTTTATAATACAAACTGGCTCTGGAAAGATTTACAGAAATCGGTACCTGTTTTTTTCCAGCCTCCTTCCAGTTTTTCTGATAAAGACAAACATTCCTGAAAATATATTCATCCAGTTTACGAATAATATTGTTTCGTTCAAAAAGAGGAATGAAATCTCCAGGAGGAATACAGGTTCCATCAGACTTTACCCAGCGAACCAGAGCTTCCGCCCCAACTAATTTTTTTGATTTTGGTGTATATTTTGGCTGAAACCAGATTTTAAACTCTTTTCTGGCAAGGGCTTCTTCAAAGGAATCAAGAAGTTCTTTTTCCCGAATCAGACGATTTATATCTTCTTCATCAAAGAAGGCCCAGTCAACCTGAGGATGATCTTTGGCATTATTTTTTGCAGTAATAGCCTCATTGTAAGCCATTTCAATCTTCTTTCCTGGAGCCCATTTTGAAATTCCAAAATAAGGCTGAAGCTGAGGAATATCAAGATCAACAGAAACAACTATAAGAGCCAGAGTAATATTTTTTAATTTATGAATAATGACTTCTTTTTCAACAGAAGGAATAAAAATGATAAAGTGGTCGGCATTTATGTGGGCTGCCAGGTCATTTTTATCATAATCAAGAATAAGCTGCAAAGATTCCCAGATAGTCCTGATAACATCATCCCCCTTCACTACTCCGCAAATTGAATTGATAATTTTGAAGGAATGAATATCAAGACAGATGATTGAACCAGGGATTGCTTTTTCCTTTAATTTTTCCTTAAATTTTATGTAGTTATATCCTTTTGTAACAGGATCTGTATATGCAAAAAGTTCCAGTTCAGACTGAGTATATTCAGAATCAAGTTCATGAAACTTTGTATAATCTTTAATGATAACAAGGGCACAAATATCACCCCTTTCATTTTTGGTCAGTAAAAAAAGCTGATTAAAAAAAACTCTTTTACCGTTCACGCTTTCTGCCCAGTAATTAAGGACATATTCTCTTTTTCCTTCTGTATATAAATTCAAAAGTTTTTCCCGAATATCCTTAAATCCTTCCAGAGCTTTTTGAGATAAATCTGATATCATTGACTGACACCAGACTTTTATAAACTCTGAAAATTTGCAGGGAGTAGAAATTCCTATAAAATCAGGAACGGAAATAAAATCATTATTATCATCCCTAAAAAAGAATTCATTATCTATAGAATCTTGAGTTATATTTGCATCATAAAAAGATACAGAATCTGAAAGAATTGCATTTCTAAACTGTGTCTCATAAAAAAGTGCCCTCTGCAACTGTTTCAAAGAATCTGAATTATTTTCTAAAATTGTCTGTTCGCTCATTTTTTTTCTTTTGTTTTAATAATTTAATTATAGCAAACAAATTTTAATCCCGCGAATTTTTTTTTTTGTAACAGTTTATATTTAACCAGTAAAAATGATTAACAAAAATCCTGTTTTTTACTAGTATTCCTGCTACATAAAGAAGAGACGGATAAAATGATTAAAAACATTATTTTTGATATTGGTGGCGTACTTGTTGATTTTAATCCAATAAAAACTTTAAGAGACATGGGGCTTGATGAAAATGAAGTTCAGGAAATTGCAAAGCATACAGCCTTAAGCCCTCTCTGGAAAGAATTAGACCGCGGAATAATCAACCGGGAAATCGTTATGAACAATATGAAAAATACACTTCCCGAAAAATTCCAGGATGATGCCGACCGCTTCTTCCACCAGGAAATAATGAAAACTGTTACATCTTTTGATTACTCTGCAAACTGGTTGAAAAGCCTCAAAGAAAGAGAATATAAACTTTTTCTTCTGACAAATTATCCCGACTGGATGTTTGATTATCATTTTGAACACACTTTTACTTTTGCCCCATATGTTGATGGAAAAGTTGTTTCCGGCAAAGTAAAACAGATTAAACCTGATGCTGAAATCTATCAGATAATTCTGCAGAAATACCATTTAGTTCCGGAAGAATGTGTGTTTATTGATGACAGAGCTGAAAATATCCATGCGGCAGAAAAACAGAATATAAAGGGAATTATTTTTACAAATTACGAAGAAGTTTGCAAAAAACTGGAAGAACTTTTGTAACAGTTTATATTTAACCTTGTTTCCGATTAATTATCACTGGTTACAAGAACATAGCGTGGATCATCAGGAAGAATTACAGCAGGCGATTTTCTAAGCTCCATTCCAGAACCGTCTTTCAGGAAAGAAACTTTTAATCCCGGATAATATTTTTCCTTAATAATTTCTACCTGTTCTTTAATATGATTAAAATTTACTGATTCCTGAGCCTGAGGATTATTTGTATTCTGTACCGGCATAAACTGTTCAACCAGAGAATGACGAGGAACAAATAAAGGTTCTGAACCAATATAGTTATTTCTGTAACAGAACCAGGCATACAAATCTTTTCCAAGAGCAGAAGTAATATTCTTATAAACTGTATAATTGATTGGTACAGAATGAAGTTGAGAAAGCTTTATAAATGGTGATGAAAGTTTAATTTCAAAAGCCATGTTTCTTTGATTTTCAGCTTTATCTGTAATTCTGACATATTGCATTGCTTCAAAAAATGGAATTAAACCTGTAGAAATTTTTTCAGCTTTAACTTTTCCATCTTCTTCTGGAACTAAAGGATCATCATCAAAAAGAGAAGGAACTTTTATTCTGGTTGATTTTATTTCTTCATAAATAAAAGAACATTCTTTAAAACAATCCAGCTGTTCCATTACTTCTTTACCACGCTGACGTGGAAGCTGCATTTCATCCAGAAGTTCCTGCAAAGAATTATATCTTAAAACAATTTCATCAGATTCATTCTGATTTTTACACTGAACGGCATGTGTTGTAAAAACTGATAAAAGAAGACGGCCATTTTTTCCAAAAGGAACTTTTTCAGCACCGGTTAATTTCATTGTAATGTTGTTGTATTTTCTAACAAAAACGTTTCGGTTGGTATCTCTTAATGGAAGTGCAGCACTAATAAATACAGAAGGAATAAAACTTCGTTTTTGAACTAAATCTGTGTTTTCTTCCTCGAAAAGTGAATTTTGTAATTTGGCTAATTGCTGACTTTTTCCCATAGAAAATTTTCCTACCCACTATAAAAATATCACAATAGTTTGATTCATGCAATGTTTGAATTTATGTAACAGTTTGTATTTTAAAGAATACGTCGAGTCAAGGTACGCTCACGCTTAAAGTCTTGACTTCGCCGTTTTGAGGGTTTTGTAATAAACCCTCAATAAATTTATGTCACAGTTTATATTTTAAAAGAGAAAAAGGATTGTAACAGTTTGTATTTTAAAATTAGATGTATGTATGAATTTTTATACAAATTTTGTAACAGTTTATATTTTAAATGTCTACTTTTTAAATTTTTTGTCACAGTTTTTATTTTAAAAGATGAATTCTGTCACCCATTTTTATCAGTTATCATAATAAAAATATACATTTTATAAGTAAAAACCTTAAAATTTTATAATTTAAGAAGATGTAACATTTTTTATTAATTTGTAAACATTTATAACATTGTTACTACTTGTTAATAAATCTAATTGTTAACTAATTGTATATATAGAAGAAAGAATAAAAACTGTTACAGGCTGGAATAAAATATGTTACATCATAAAATGATAAAAGAGTGTAACTCTATATAATGCAAGAAATTACACTCTTTTGGATATATTAATAGACTTTGTTACAAAAATTTAAGTTTTCAACAGGGATTTGTGGATACTTAAATAGAAAGTGTTACATAAAAATTACTTTTTGGAAATAACACCACCTACTGTAAGTATTGCTTCCCCATTTTCAATCTCATTTTTAAGATGTTCAACGGCAAAAATAATGCCCTGGGTAATATTTACATTATTTTTTGTAAAAAGCAACTTCCATTCTGTTTTTATTTCTGGAGGAAGACAAATGTTAATCTGTCCAGGACGATCATTCTTTTTTGCAGATGAAGTTGTTTTTTCACCACTTTTTGTAACAGTTTTTATTAATGACGTTTTTTCCTGTTCTTTTGCAGTATCAACTGCGGCTTCAGATGTTTCTTCTTCTGCTGTTGAAAAAGTCTGTGAAAGCTGAGAATTAAGTCCTGCCGGAACTTCTGTAAAAGATACTTTCTTGCTTGCTGGAATCATAACTAACCTCTAACTGATGCTGCCAGATCGGCAATAGCTTTTAATGTATTTTCTTTAGCTCCAATTTCCTGGATGCTTTTCTGATAAGCCTGAGATTTTTTGAAAGCCTGGTCCTGAGGAACAATTATTTTGTTGTAGCCAGACTGTTTCATAATTGCGTTCTTAATGTTTGTATCAAGTGCAAATGATGCGTTGTGGTCATTTATTACTACTGTTTTGATAGTGGCCTTTTCACAGCGTCTGCGTTTACGGAAATCGTTAAGGTTGTCAAGGAAGATTGTAAGTCCGTCTGTAGAGAAGGCATCACACTTCATTACAGGAATTATTTCGTCGCAGGCAAAGAATACGTTTTCTTCAAATGTACTGAAGTCAGGACTTGTATCAAAAATCATGTAATCAAACTGATCACCAAATTCTTTTGCGATATCGTCCATAACATAAGGTTCTTCTGTTGCTACATTTTTTTTGTAGATTCTGAGCTTGCTTTTTTCTTTGCCTTCGCTTTCAATTGGTTTTGTAGGCATAATCCAGAGGTTTGGAATTTCTGTTTTTGTAACAGGTTTATCTACAGAACAATTGTTAAGAAGTGCATCTGCAAGTTCGTATCCAATTTCTTTTAACAGAGCACCAGATGCATTTCCCTGAGGATCTGCGTCTACCAGAAGTACTTTCGAAGTCTTTGCAAGTTCAGCTGCAAGAGCTACTGCGATTGAAGTTTTTCCAACTCCGCCCTTTTGTAATCCAAGTCCAATAACTTTCATTTTTATTTTCTCACTAAAAATAAGATATAGAAACTTAATAGAAGTTTTCTTTATATCTATATTATTGCTAGAAAAGTAGAAAATATCAAGAGAAAAAGTAGAAAGTTAATAGATTTTTGATAGTATTTTTCTAGTATATTACTATAATTCTAGTGTATTTCTAGAAATCTATATAATATCTATAATTTACAAAAACACGCTCATATTTTCGCGTAGACGCGTTCATTTATAAAAATTGAATAATTTATCGGGGAGGGCAAAATATGCCCGTTTTTAGGCTTTTTTTGAATTTTTAGAATTTTGATTTTTTAGCGGAAAAAAAAGAAAAATCAAAAATTTATGAAGCGAACTTCAGTTTGATTTTTAAATTGAGAGCATGAAAATTTGGGCTTGTGCAGGGCACAAAATAAAAAAATTAAGGAAGTGGGGACAGTCCCCGAAGAGCAATTTTAAGGATTTTTTTTGTAACAGTTTGTATTTTAAATCATCCAATTTTCGATTTTTTTGTTTGACCACACTTCCTCTTTCTTGTAGATTGAAATTAAAAATTGTAACTGTTTTTTTTACAGTTTTGTAACAGTTTTTATTTAGGGTTTATTACAAACCCTAAAAACGGCGAAGTCAAGGCTTTAAGCGTATGCGTGCCTTGACTCGACGTATTTTAAATAAAAAAATATTCACCAAGGAAAGCCTTATGACACATGATGATTCAGAAAAAATTTATTTTACAAATAATCTCGAAGATCTGGATTTTGTAAAAATCTGTTTGAAGGAAAATGTAATCCCTTTTGAAATTGTTTTCAACAATAACAGTCATCCGATTTTTGGAACAAATCTGAGTCAGGGAATGGATAGTGTTCTTTATAAATATGCGGTAAAAGTATCTCCTGAATATTGTGCAAAGGCTCAGGCACTTTTAAAAGAAGTTCTGGAGCCTGAAGGAAATCCGATAGAGGAAGAAGTATCATCACAAGAAGAAGAAAAATTGCCTTTGGCTGAAGAGAAAAAATCTCGCAAAAGTCCAGCCGGAATGTATATCCTCCTGCTTTTTATTCAGCATTACTCAAGATATTTTGCTAAGGTTCGTCAGGAAAAATTTGGCAGGGGAAAAACAATCCTTCTAAATCTTCTTGGCCTATTCTGGCTTTTTTTGAATCTTTGCAGTTTGATTTTAATGTTTGTTGGTCCATACAATATCAACGATTATTATTATGTTCTCGCTGCGTGTAGTATGGTTTTTCTTTTTGCCAGTGGATATGAGGCTGTTTTGAATATTGTTGATTATTTTATTGAAAGAAAAAAGTCTCAGAAAATCTGGGCTAACCTTTCTCTTTTAATTTTTATTGCAGTGTTTGTTCTTGTGCAGATTGATCCGTTTTAATCTGACTTTTGTAACAGTTTTTATTTAACCGGACGACTTATCTGAAATCTGCTTGCTTGAATAAGGAAGATAATTCTTTTAATATTTTATTATGAAAATTGCAATTGATTGTCGTATGAGCGGAAAAAGCGGAATTGGTGCTTTTTTTGACGGAATTCTTCCTTTTATTATTGATAGTGGAAATGAAATTCTTTTAATTGGCGGGAAAAATACTTTTTCTGAAAAGGGGAATGTAAATCATCTTGACTGTGATATTGGAACTTTTTCTCTTAAAGAAATGTTCGCGTTTCCTTCAGAATTGAGAAAGGCAATTAATAAGTGTGATTTATATTTTACTCCTTACTGTAATATTCCTAATGGAATCAGAATTCCTGTTTATTCAATGATTCATGATATTGTTTTTCTTGATGTGAAAGGTTTGTCTGGAAAACTTGGAACTTTTATCCGAAAAATCTTTTATCTGCGGGCTATCAGAAAATCAAAAAAAATCTTTACGGTTTCTGAATTCAGTAAATCAAGAATTATCGAAAAATTGCATTGCAAAAAGCCGATCGATGTGGTTTATGGCAGCGTCCCAAAATATATTTCAGATTATAAGAAACAGGATGAAAAAAAGGATTCTTCTATTATATTTATAGGAAATATTAAACATCATAAGGGATTGCAGACTTTGCTTCCGGCATTTCTTAATTTTAGAGATGAAATCAGAAAAGAGGGTGGGGTAGAGCCAAAACTCCTGATTGTTGGAAGTAAGGATAATTTTAGAACTCAGGATTCAACTCTTGATGAATATATGAAAAACAGTCCTGAAAATGGAATTGAATTCACGGGATTTTTATCAGATGAAAAATTGCTGGAACTTCTTGTTAAGGCCCGTCTGCTGGTTCAGCCTTCTTTGTATGAAGGATTTGGTATGCCTCCTTTGCAGGCCCTTTTTGTTGGTACCCGCGTTTTAATTTCAGATATTCCGGTTTTTAAAGAGATTTATAAAGATTATCCTGTGAATTATTTTAAGGTTTCAGACGAAGCGGATTTGAAATCACAGTTATCAAAAATCTGGAAAGAGGATGATACTGTTCCTACATTTGAAAAAACATATTCATTTGAAAGATGTGCCAGACTTGTTTTGGAAGGAATGACAAAATGATTCAGATATTTGGAACTTTAAAAAATTTTGATGTAAAAACTGCTCAGAGATGGTTTTCTGAAAGACGTATTCCTTTTCAGTTTGTTGATTTGAAAGAAAAGGAAATGAGCCGTGGTGAATTTGACAGTGTTGTAGATGCTCTTGCAAGAGAAACTGGAAGCAGGGCAGATGCCATCGAAGAACTTATAGATAAAAAATCTAAAGACTATGCAAGTATTGCTTATCTGGATGATGGTGATAAGGCTGATAAACTTTTTGAAAATCAACTTAAACTTTTACGCCAGCCGGTTTGTCGTAACGGAAAACAGTTCGCAAGTGTTGGGCTTGTACAAAAAGTTTGGGAAAACTGGAAGTAGATTTTAGAAAATAAGGGCGTGCTTCACATTGTAAATGACGAAAGATAATTAAGCAGGCTTTTTTGCCAGATACATAACATAAGTGTCATTAAAGATGATTTTGTTACCGTGGGCTAACACGGCGTTATGAAGTCCATCAAAAAACTTAGTCTTGTAAGGCTCGGCAATTACCATGTGGTCGCAGTGGGTGCCGCTAAAGGCAACATATTCATCGGCAGTCATTTCGCGTTTGCCGTAAAAGTCGCGTTCTTCAAAATCTACATAGCCGTAGTTTGTAGCATTCTGGTAATGGAAGGAGCGGTGAGGATAGGGAGTTTCCGGCTTAAAGTATGCATCATAGATTTTCTGAATATCATCGTGAAGGGCCGGATTTGTGCTTTTGTATTCAGACTTTGTGAGCAGCATTGCAAGGGTGCCGCCGGGAGCCAGCAGCTCGTAAGTTTTTGAAAAGGCAATGTCTTCCGGAATCCACTGAATTGTCGCTGCAGAATAAATTAAGTTGAACTTTTGTCCGTTTTTCAGCAGGTCGCTAAAATCGTGCGTGATAAAATCATCATTTACAATATTAAAGTTTTGGCGGTCACCGAACTTTTCCTTCATCTTAGCATAAAGATGTTCTCCAAGCTCAATAGCATTGTAGTCGCAGCCTGTGTTCAAAATCGGCTCTGTAGCCTGTCCGGTTCCTGGACCTATCTCCAGGACTTTTTTACCCGGTCCGATTTTCGCATAATCAATCAAACTGTCAAAAAGTTCCTGACTGTAGTGTGGGCGGAACTTATCAAACTGCTCGGGGATTGTGTCAAAGATTTTTCTGAATTCCATGCTTTTAAATATAACAGAAACTTAAAATAATGAGAAGTATCTCATTATTTACTTGACATGTAAAATATAAACTGTTATATAATGAGAGCGTTCTCATTTTTTTATGAGAATAAAGGTGGTAAAATGGCTTATAAAAAATCCGAAGAAAAACGGGAAATTATCCTCAATGCTGCTTTGCGGGTTTTTCAGAAAAAGGGATATAAAAATGTTTTTATGACAGATATCATCCAGGAGTCTAAAATCAGCAAGGGTGGAATCTATCTTTATTATAAATCCGTAAGAGAAATTTTTGAAACACTTATGAATCAGCCAAAGGATGATGATCTTATTCTGGAGAACATTAATCTTTCGGCTAAAGAAAAAATTAAATTATTTCTTGAAGCACAAATGGATGAAATTCTTAATCCCGAAAAAAATATGATTGCAGCCAGTTATGAATATATGCTTTCGGTAAAGGATGAACTTCCTTCAGAAATGATGAACAGGCGTTTTTCCCAGGGTGTTAGCAGCATAAAAAAAATCCTGGATGAAGGAAACAAAAAGGGTGAAATAAGTGTTGATTCAAAATTCTGGGCTCAGCATCTCGTCTGGTTTTTAGAAGGTGTAAGACTTTCCAGCACTGTTACACAAATAAAAAAATCAGATTTAAGCAGACAGATTTCTGGATTATTAAAAGAAATAGAAGCAGGCAAATAAATTTTCAAGGAGAAAGAAATGACAAATCTTACTAAGAAAAAAACACTTGCTGTAATTTTAATCAGCTATCTCATTTGTTCAATTATTAAATATATTGAATTCTTTTTTATTCAGACAGACCAGACTTTTATAGCGGACAATGTAATTTGTAAAATCTTTTGTATTATTTTTATTGTTGTCGTTCTGCGAATTTATAAGTTGAGTTTTGCAGAAATTGGATTTAATTTTTCAAATATAAAGAAAAATTTACTTTATGCCTTGTTTGGTTTTGCACTTGGTATAGGAACATTTGCAATTTCTTATTCTGTTGAAATAATCATTCTGCTTGCTCAGGGAAAAAGTATAAGCCTTGGCTTTTATGTTACAAATTTTGCTTTAAGTGGTGCAACTAATTCTGTTGAACTTTCACTTTCTGCTCTTTTAATCTGTATTGCAGGAAATGTAATAAACGTAATTGCAGAAGAAGGATTATTTCGTGGATTTTTCCTTCATATTGCAAAAGAATCTTTTGGATTTAAAAAAGCAAATTATATTCAGGCTCTGCTGTTCGGAACCTGGCATCTTGTTACGGTAGCTCTGGAAGTCAAAAATGGAACAATGAATATTCCTACAGCGGCTGTTATGGCAATTGGTTATATTGTTCTTGCCGGAATACTGGCCTTGGAGTGGGGAACCTGTGTTTCAATGACAGGTGTTCTCTGGGCCGGAATCTGTGAACATTTTTTCAATAATTTTATAGGAAATACACTTCATGTTATTACAGAAACTGGTACTGATGAAATGCAGATTGCACGAATTGTTTTATCAAATCTTCTGTCGCTTATAATAGTGCTCTTAATTAATCGTAAAAAAAAGAAAATGTGAGAATATGGATTATCAACAGTTTCTATGAATCAAATTGCAGATTTTCCTGATGCAGATGCGGCTGCCTTTTTGTTTCAGGAGTTCTGCAGGCTTTATGGAGTAAAAGGAGTAGAGACAAATGGAAAGATGTAAAAAAGAAAGTCAAAAGTACTGGATATTAATATGCGGTATTTTGAATGTTGTTTTTTATTTATTGCATGACTGTATTGGTGCTAGATTTTATCCGGGTTATAATTGGATGGCTCAGGCAGTAAGTGATTTAACGGTTGATGGCGAAATCATTGATGATAAAGCAGAGGATATTGCATCTTCAACAAAATATGAGGCATAACATGAAACAAATCACAGTAAGCGGAGCAATCATCCTTCGCACAAATCCGGAAACAAATAAAAAAGAAATATTTGCAACTCAGCGTGGTTATGGCGACTACAAAGACGGCTGGGAAATTCCTGGAGGAAAGCTTGAACCTGGCGAAACTCCCGAGGCATGCATTGAACGCGAAATTAAGGAAGAGCTTGCTACTGAGGTAAAGGCAGAAAAAATCCTTGGAGTGGTGGATTATGATTATCCGAACTTTCATCTGACCATGCACTGTATTTTGTGTACAATTGTTTCTGGTGAACTTAAACTTTTGGAACACGAAGCTGCCCGCTGGCTTACAAAAGAAACTTTGCGCTTTGTAGACTGGCTTCCTGCAGACTTGTTGATTCTGGACAAAATTGAAGAGATTTTATGAACGGTTTAGCACTTATTTTTCAAAGTTGAACCTTCCACTCGCTGCGGGTAATAGCATATGCATAAGAAATTTCATTTTTAGGGTCG
>CAMPAL010000018.1 GCA_946631855.1 uncultured Treponema sp.
CTGGTGAACGGGTAATTCCCTGAGCAATAAATGCGGCTGCCTGTTCCTGGCGCACAAGGACATGGCGGATTGAAGAACGGTTTAATTCATCATACAAAGGTAAAATTGAACCTCCAGGAATTCCTGCTACGGTTTCAATACCATACATTTCCAGTAACTTTACGATAATCTGTGCGCCTGTTTGTTTCATAAAAACTCCAAAAAATTAAATTTTTCAAAAAAAAAGCTCCCCTTTTACCGGAGAGCTTCTTTGATTTATATTTCTGTTTCTAAATCACAAATATATAACTTTCACTCTTCGGTTATCTATTAACCACTGGGACGAGAACAGTTACAATTTTGACTAGAAAATTAAGTTTCATTAGTAAACTTTTACTATGTTTAATTTATAATGTCAAGATTGAGATTTACACCAAACAAGTCTATAATTTAAGCAAAAAAAAAAAAACAAACGAGGGTCTTATGAAAAAATCAAATCTCTATAGGGCAGTGTTCTTCACATCTGCACTTATGTCTATTCTGACACTAACAGGCTGTCCTAATCCGGCAAATATTCCTACAACAATTCCAGATCCAAATGAACTGAATATTACTGTAGACCAACAATATGATTTATCTGCAAAAACAGGCAAAAGAGCCTTTTTAGTAGTTTTGAACAAAAACAAAGAACAAAAACAGGCTTTCATTCCAAGTTCTAATTCATCTGTAAATGATGCAAGAAGTTTAACCCCTTCCACAGCAGAAGAAATTCCAGAAATAGTAAGCACTCAAAACTCTGAGCAATATACCCACATTCCATTTATACCGCCAGAGATTGACCAGGTTTTAACTCCTGCAAGTCAGAATGATTCAAGAAGTCTCCTTGCAGATACTGATACAACTACTACCACAACCTATACACTAGGTGATACTAAAACTTTCTATGGTGCTACCACTTCAAATACAACCAGTGCTTATGCAGCAGATTCAGTTCTTAAAGTTATAGGAAACCACTGTTATGTCTGGTACAAAGCTAAAGCTGGAATTACAGTTACTGACACACAGTTACAGACTCTTGCAAACACCTTTGATGCAATCTACGAAAAAGAAACTTATATTTTTGGTAATGATTACATGCTTGATTCAGAAAGACCTACACTCCCTAACTATGTTGCAGGTAACATTATTGATATAAGTTCTGAACAGAAAATCCACATTATTGTTTATGATTTATATGATGATTACACCAGCGGACAAGATTCAGGAACTTTTGGTTACTTCTGGTCTCTTGATATGAATAAACAGGATTATGCAGGTAGCTTAAACTCTAACGAATGCGAATGTCTCCACATAGACAGTCACTTCCTTGAAATTGCAGAAAACAAGGTTTATTCCACCATTGGACATGAATTCCAGCACTTACTGCATTTTGTAAATAAAACTGTAAAAGTTGGTTTATATCAGGCTGAAGATGGATGGCACTGGCAAAATCAGTCTTCAACCTGGTTCAATGAAATGCTTTCTATGGTTTGTGAAGACCTTATGCTTACCCAGTTAGGACTTAATGTTAGTGCAGGTCCTCAGTCAAGGCTTAATCAATTTAATCAAACTGGATGTCATAACACAGGTTTTGGAACCTGGCAAAGTGGTAATGATGTTTTCTGTTCTTACGCAAATGCTTATGCATTCGGAGCATTTCTCTTAAGAAACTTTGGAATTGATTACATAAAAACTCTGGCTCAGAATAAATATGTAGATGAAGAAGCTGTCACACAAGCTTTAGTTTCAAGTGGAGCTTACCTCCAGTCTTTCGACGCAGCTTTGGAAAAATTTTATAATGTAATACTTAATCCTTCTGACACTTCAACTTATTCCTTAAATCACTCTGTAAGTAAAACTTATAACGTAGGCGGAACAACAGGTTCTGTAACCTTTACCTGTGACGCAATTGATTTAAGCACTTACCTGACAATATCTGCAAGCAACATGACAGAAAACTATGCAGTTCAATATTATGGAGCAAGTGCAGGTTCTGCTTATTACGGCCCAATGATTTTGAACAGTAATTACAGATACAACACCATTGGAGCATATGGAATCTATGTCATTCATAAAGGCATTGTCGGAACAGATTTAAACACAAGTTATAAGCTTGAATCTTCTGACACCGGCAGCGACAACGGAGTAACTTACAAATTAATTTTCAAAGATTAAGGCATTTTGTTATGAAAAAACTTTTTTTAACCCTGTTTTTAATTTTTACAAGCGTTCTCCTTTTTGCATACAGTAAGCCTGTAAAAGACAAAGTAATTTCTGTAAGCGGGCTAATCAACGTGTACGGAAATGAACCTTTTACTTTTATTGGTATAAAAACTTCATCTGGAGAGGAGTATTCTCTTTCGGCTTCAGAAGAAGTTCTAAATCAGCTTAGAAAGTCTCAGGGAAAAAGAATTGAAATTACAGGCTCCGTAAAACAGGCTGATAAAAATCAGGAAAAACCTGTAGTTGAATTTAATTCTCTTAAAAATGGAACTTTAACAGTTTTGAACTGGCAGTATGCTGATAAAAGCACTGTAGAACCATCAGAAAATCAACCTCAAGCAATACCAGACGGACGGTTCTAAAACATGTCATTAAACTGTAACGAAATAAACCTGATTTTATCTGAGCTGGATTTATCTGGAAGTTTTATTCAGGATATAATCCAGCCAGGTTTTGATACCCTTGCCCTTTACACCTACAAAGAGGGACAGGCAAAAACTGTTTTAATTTGTACGGCACAAAATTCAGTCAGAATCAACGAAACCAGAAGAAAAATTCCAAAAAATGAAAAACCTTTGCGCTTTATGGAATTTTTACGGTCCAGAATTAAAGGATGCAGAATAAACTCCTGCCAGCAGATTGGACTTGAACGTGTGATTAAGATGGTTCTTTCCCACAGCGAAAACGAAATCTTCAATCTCTACATCCGCCTATGGAATAATGCAGCAAACGTCATTTTATGCGACCAGCATGACCTTGTTTTAGATACAATGTTCCGCCGCCCGGAACGTTACGAAGTAAAAGATGAAGTTTTTATCACCCCGGCAGTTATTGAAGAAAAGCAGGAAGAGGCAGAAATCCGCTTTCCTGTAAGAGACTGGAAAAAACTTATAGCTCAGGAGAAAGATTGTCCGCTTGGGGAGGACTGCTCTTTTAATCAGTTTATTGACTACTGGTATTCAGAACACGCCTCCACCCTCTCCCGGGAAGCCCTGCTTGAAAAGGCAGAAAAATGGTACAACATCAATCATTCTAAAAAAGAAGCAGCCCTGCAAAATCTTTTAGCAAAAGTAGAAGCTTTCAAAAATGCAGAACAGCTCAAACACCAGGGAGATTTAATTCTTGCTTTTGGATATCAGGTTCAGGCTGGAAGTAAATTTCTTGAATGTGAAGATTACGAAACAGGCAAAACTGTAAAATTACTGCTGGATCCAAAAAAATCTGTACAGGAAAATGCTTCGGAATATTATAAACAGTACAAAAAAGCAGTAACCGGTTCAGAAGAACTTAAGCACGATATAGAAATTGCAGAAAAAAGTCTCGCAAAACTGGATGCCCTTTATGAAGAAATTAAAAACGAACAGAATCCTGTAAAAATTGAACAGCTTTTACGCCGCGATTCAAAACCAAAACAGCAGCAGAAAAAAAATCATCCTGGGCTGGATTATCTGGTGAACGGCTGGTACATTCTGGTTGGACGAGATGCAAACGAAAACGACGAACTGCTCCGTCATCATGTAAGAGGCGAAGATCTCTGGCTTCATGTAAGGGATTTTCCAGGCGGATATGTATTTATTAAAGCCAGAAAAGGAAAAACTGTTCCCCTTGATATACTTCTGGATGCGGCAAATCTTGCAGTTTATTATTCAAAAGCAAGAAATGCAGGAAAAACCGATTTATACTACACCCATGTAAAATACCTTAGAAGAGCTAAAAATGGTCCAAAAGGACTCGTTCTTCCAACTCAGGAAAAAAATCTCTGTATAGAACCAGACAAAAAAAGACTGGCTCGGCTTGATTCCCTCCACGAAGAAATGGACTAATTTTCAAAATAAGTTAGTCACAATAACTAATGACGTATTCCAATTATTAGTGTATAATTGTAGGGTGAATACTTTGGATTTTACTAACATAAAAGCAGTTGCTTTTGACATCGACGGAACAATTTACCGCACATGGAAATTCAATATCCGTATGCCGGTTTATTTTTTTTCACACGGTATTTTCTTCCTGAAATACGGATTAGTACGCAATATCATGCATAAATCAGAAGCGACTGATGAGTTTGTAAAAGTTCAGGCTCAACACATGGCTAAAAAGCTGCATTGTTCTCCAGAAGAAGCAGAAAAACGCCTTGATAAAGTCATTTATAAGGGTCTTGAAAAAAAATTTGTGCACATAAAACCATGTAAAGGGGTTGTAAATTTAATCAAGAGACTCAAAGAAAGTGGCTACAAAATCGCTGTTCTTTCTGATTTTCCTCCAGAACAAAAAGGTGACATTTGGGGAATACGTGACCTTTGTGATGTAGTACTCGGATCTGAAGAAGCGGGAGCCTTAAAACCTGCTTCCATTCCATTTTTGAAACTTGCTGACAAACTTGCTTTATCTCCAGAAGAAATTCTATATGTTGGAAACAACTTTAAGTATGATATTGTCGGTGCAAAAAATGTTGGCATGAAAGCTGCATGGCTAGTTCTGCCTTCACTCTTCAAAGGTGGGAAAAAAGCAAAATTTGCAGACTTTACTTTCAGTCATTATTGTCAGCTGGAAGAAGCCATTTTTAAGGATAGAGAACACAAAACCGACACTAGTTCGGAATAATAAAAAAAATTATTTTTTGGGTGGGGATTTAAAAACATGACTATCGCAATTGCAATTCTCGTATCAGTTGTTATTTCATTGGGAATTTCAATCTATTTTCACGGTCTTCAGAAAAACGACAATCAAATGAGCAAAATCAGAGCCTACGCAGATAAGCGCCAGGATGATTTGCTGAAACTTTTTAAAGAAATCCAGGACAAATTCCATCTTTTAATTACAGATTTTAACGCTCAGCAGACTCAGGCCAATGCGGCAATCAAACTGCTCAAACAGCAGAACGAAGATTTTGCTGAAAAAATGAAAAACTTCAGTCAGGATATTAGTGCTGTTCAAAACATTCGCGCCCAGATTGACAGCTACGCAAAAGTCCTTAACGAATTAAACCAGATGACTGATCAGGTGGAAGAAAATCTCCAGCGTATCCATAAAGAAAGCGGAATAGTTGACTCTCTTACAAAAAGACTGGATAAGCAGCAGTCAATCATTGACGGTATTGAAAATAAAATTCCTCAGATTTCAAAAGAATTTTCTACCCACAACGCAGAACAACTTAAAGCTATCGGGACAAAACTTCTTGATCAGTACGAATCTTATGCCAATTCTCTTTCAGAAGATATTAAAAATTCTCAGAATGCAGCAGAAACTGCCCTTACAAAAATCAGACAGAACATTCAGGCTGTATATGATCAGGCTGCAGAAAAAGCAGAAAAACTTGAAAATACAGCCTTTGAACATTTGAGCGAACAGGCTCAGGCACGTTCAGACCAGTATCTGAGTGAACTCAAAAAACAGACTTCAGATCTTCAGGACGAATTACAGCAGCAGTTCACAATTGCTTCAAACAAAATTACAGAACGCTTTAATGAAATTACAGAAGGCATGGAAAATAAATCTGTTGAAATTCAGAATCTTTTCACCCAGAAAATCAACGATACAACTCAGAATTACAAAGATTCAGAATCAAAACTCATTGCAGATACAAAAGCAAGACTTGCCGCCATCAACGATAAGTTCAATCAGAAGATTTCAGATGTATCTGGTGCCTTTGCAGAAAAAGTTGATGCTTTACAGCAGAAATACAATCAGCAGTTAGAAAGTATTGGTGGTAAAAATGATGGAATCATCGCAAAAATTACTGCCCGCTTTGACGAAGACAATCAGAAACTTGAAGAAAAATACAGTACACAAATCAATTCTGTACTCAACAAAAATGATTCGAACTATTCCAGTCTCACAGAAAAGTTCCAGTCAGACTTCCAGAAATTTACAGAAACTTATACTGCCGCTTTTGAAAATGCAACTGCTGCAAACACAAAGAAAATTAATGATTTTAATGCCCGCTTTGTAGAAGAACATAAAGCACTTCAGGAAAGTTTTGACAACACAATCAGCCGCTTCCAGGAAGACAGCGATCGCCGCATTTCAGAATTTACTGCTGAAAATCAGAACAGACTGGAAATCATTATTGATGATGCAAACCACCGCCTTGATGCTTTCCAGGAAGAAAATCAGGCTAAACTGGACTCTATCACAAGTTCTAATGAAGAAAAACTTTCTAATTTCATTTCAAACTGCGAACAGAGAATCGGTAACATTTCTGCAGATGCAAGTCAGAAACTTTCAGAATTTGCCCGCGATTATGAAGATAAATTCAATGAAACAAAATCTGAAAATGATAAGAAAATTGCAGATTTGAATGAACTGTATAATTCAGAATACAACAAGATTAAAACTGAATATGTAGATAAATTTGAAACACTCAAGGATGAATACTCTGGACAGGTTGATTCTTTACAGAATGTATTCGGAAACCGCCTGAACGAACTGGGAGACCTTGAACAGTCATACAACAAACGCATCGAAGATATGAAAAATGAAATTGAAAATAATCTTCGACTTGCAAATGAACGTTCAGTTAATCTCAGAACAGACATTGTTACAATGCAGGAAAATCTTGCACAGACCCTCAAACAGATTTCAGAAGATGCTTCTAATTCTGTTGAAAGTGCAGAATCTTCTGTACGTGCAATTCAGGCTCAGTGTGATGAAGCAGAAGAAAAAGCTGCAAACCTCAAACCTGAACTTGAAAGTAAAATCCGCCAGGTTAATGAACAGATTGACAGCTTCCAGGATAAGACTGACAAGCGCTTAGAAAGCCTTGAAAAAATCATTACAGATTCTGTTTCAAAAGCTGTTTCTGAAAGCGAAGTTAAACACCTCAATATTCTTGAAAATGTTGATTCTCAGCTCAATGCCTACAAAAAGGATATTGAATACAAACTTTCACAGATTCAGATTTCTGATGCAGATATTGATACCCTTGAAAAGAGCCTTCGTGCCGCAATGGGTGAAGTTCAGAACAGAGTTCTTTCTACCTTCGACAACTTTACTGCAAGCCAGAGACAAAAGCACGAAGATTTTGCCGCAGAAATTAAAGACGACTCTGCCCTTATTGAAAACAAAATCAAAGAAATCAATGCTTCTCTTGATTCTCTTAAAGAAACCGCAACTGGTAATATGAGTCAGAAACTTCAGGAATTCGAATCAGTCTTTAATCAGACTCTTTCTACTAAAAACAATGAGATTGATTCTGAAATTGCAGACTGGAAGCATGATCTTGATTCGAAACTTACCAGCATCACCAATACTTATGAAGATTCCCGCAAGGAAGTTGAAACAAACTACACAAATGCACTCAAAGCAAATCTTGAAAATCTTCAGACAAGAACTTCAGATCAGTTCTCTACAATTTCTGATTCAATCGAACAGACAAAAGAAGAAATGCAGAACACTATTCAGGAAGTTCAGGATATCATCAACAAGTTCAAAAACGACACAAATACTTCTATCGATGTTATTTCTAAAAACTCAGAAGTTGAACTCAAACGCGAAATTGAACACAACATACAGATGGTACAGCAGAACCTTAAAAAAGTTCAGGATGAAATGCTTGAAGACCTCAAAAACTTCCAGGATTCAATTAAGACTAAACAGGAAACCGGTAGCTCAACAATTAATGCTGCCCTTGCTGAATTCAAAACATGGAAGGAGCAGATCCAGACTCAGTTAAATGATTCTGAAGCACTTTTCCAGAGCCAGCTTTCAACTTTCCAGACTACAAATCAGTCAAACATTGATGAAGTTGGTCAGAAACTCTTCCAGAATATGAATGCCTACGAAACAGCAGTTCAGGATCAGCACGACGAACTTAATGCTCAGATTGATGAACTTAAAAACAAGACTCAGGATTCTATTCAGGATTACGAAAATTCTTCAAAACAGATTATCGCCCAGCTCAACAAAATGTATTCTGATATGCTTAATGCAACCAATGAAAAAATCAACATTCAGAATCAGGAAACTGAAAAAACAATTGATAATTTCAAGAAAGACATTCAGTCTGCAACCAGTGCAAATAAATCTGAACAGGCAAAACTTGTTCTAAAAATGCAGGATGATGCAAACGTAATTCAGGGACAGATTGTTGCCATCCAGAAGGAATTGCAGGAAGTTCAGAACAACATTCAGATTTACGACAAGGCTGATAAGATGAAACGCCAGCTGGAAGACAATATCCAGAAAATAGGCGATTCCTTCGGCAAGCTTGAAGTTTTCTCTGAATCAGCAGATAAGATGAATGATGAATACAATTCCATTCTCAAAATTAACGAAGAAATCAACCGTCAGCTTACAAACTTCGAAAATCAGAAGAACAAGGTAATCAGTCTTGAACAGCAGTTCAACCGCATGATTGCACTTTCTAACACAATTGATGATAGAATTCTTTCTTTGAACACCACTAAAGATGACCTCCAGTCTATGGAAGTTACAGTTCGTAATTATAATGACCGTCTCCAGTATGTTTCTGAACAGTACGAACGTCTTGAAAAGAAAGATGAAGTTATAAACCGCATCAAGGTGGATGTAGACAGTCAGTTCGAAAAACTCAAGGACCTTGAACAGAGACTGCAGAACTGCAACCGCCAGGCTGTTTCACTTCCTCAGGAAATTAAGGAAGTTCAGGGAAATGTTGATAAGATTTTGCAGAACGGACCAAAAATTACAGATGCCATCAGCAGACTGGAAACTTTGGACAACCTGCTTTCAGACACAGAAAACCGTATCAATACTCTGAACTCTGTAAACGAAGGTATTCAAAAGACTCAGCTTGCTTTACACAGCTTAGACAGAGAAATTGATAACAAATACGATACTCTAAAACGAATGACTCAGAAAGAATTACAGGAAAAGGGTCCAAGCAAGAGCAACACTCTCACACCAGAAATAAACAGTGATGTTCGTCGACTTAAACTTGCAGGATGGAGAGTTTCTGAAATTGCTGAAAAACTACAACTTTCAGAAATGGAAGTTGAATTAATTCTAAATCTCCCTGAATAAGAGACATACAACCTGAGCTTCAATAGCATCACATGTACCGACCGGAGGAAGTTTTTCTCCGGTTTTTGCTTTAACAAAGACTCTGTCACTTTCTATTTCAAGGATTTTTGCTATTGAATCTATAACTTCCTGACGCTTTGGAAGAAATTTAGGTTTTTCGAGTTTTACTACACAGTCAATATTTTCTATTTTCCAGCCTGCATTTCTAACATCTTTCATAACAGCCTGAAGCAGTTTTGCAGAATCGGCATCTTTCCACTTTGAATCTTCTGGCGGAAAATATGAACCAATATCTCCTAAACCGGAAGCACCAAGTACAGAATCTGTAATAGCATGAAGTAAAACATCTCCATCGGAATGGCCGTCTTCTCCCCTGTTAAAATCAAATTCAACTCCACCAATTATAAGTTTTCGACCTGCAACAAGTCTGTGTAAATCATATCCAAGTCCAACCCGAATCATTTTATTTCCTCATCAAAATATTTAAATCTTTTGCGTAAGTAATTTTTATGTTTTCAGGTTCACCTTCAACAACTTTAACCTTTCCGCAATAAGTCCCCCAGATTTCAGTATCATCAGTGTATTCTTTACCATCGGTGGAGGCCTGTTCATGAGCCTGAAGAAGTTTTGCATACTCAAAACACTGGGGAGTTTGAACAGCAGTCAGAGAACTTCTTTGCAGATGGCGGACAATAAATCCATCTTTATCAATTTCTTTTTGAGTATCAACTGGTGTAAGGCCTGGCACCGAAGCACCATTTTCAAGGGCAGCCTGAATTGCATTAAAAATAAGTTTTTCACTTACAAAAGGACGGGCTCCATCATGAATGGCAACAATATCCGGATTATTTTTTACAGCTTTTAATGCATTAAAAACCGAAGATTGCCTGCTATTTCCACCTTCGACAATTTGGAAACAATGCTGATATGAAGAAAGCTCAAGATCGGACAGAGCGTTTTTACAGGCCTCCTGCCCGCCTACAGGACAAGTTATGATAAAATCAACAATATTAAAAGATTTAGAAAAGACCTTTAAAAAAGTTTTAGCACAATTCGAAAGAACTGTGCCATTTTCAAGGGGTAAATATTCTTTTTTTATACCACCGCCCATTCTTGTAGAAGAACCGGCAGCAGTAATAATTACAGCAATATTAGAAACCTTCGTCGTCATCGAAATCGTCTTCTGCATCCATATCATCGCCAGAAGAGTCCGAAGTAGAATCTCCATCATCGCCATCTGAATCATCAGAATCTGAAGATTTTTCTGACATATCATCCATCAAATCATCATCTTCATCATCATCAAGGATAATAGAATGCTTAATTTTTGGAGCAGCTCCAGGTGGTTCAAGTTTTGTATGAATTTCGGCTTCAATTTCTTTTGGTGATTTACCCAAAGCGTAAGCTATTTCATCTTCAAGCAATTTTTTTGCTGAATCATAAAGTTTTCTTTCAAGAATTGGAAGTTCCTTAACCTTACTTCTGTTGTAAAGACAACGAACAATAGTAGCAATGTCTTTTACAGTTCCCTTTTTCAAAAGATCAAGGTTCATCTGATAGCGAAGTTTCCAGTCAGATGTAATAGGTTCAAAATCATCTGATAAAAGATTTAAAGCCTCTTCTGCTTCTTCCTTTGAAACAATCTGGCGGATTCCTAAATTTTCTGCATTTGCAACAGGAACCATAACAACCATATCAGAAGCTTCAATATAAATCTTGTAATACATTGTAGTTGTATCTTTGAAGTTTTTTTCAAAAATCTCTGTTACAACACCAACACCCTGACTTGGGTAAACGACCTTCTGGTCTACTGTGAATTGTGTATCCATAATTGGAAAATATTATATCACAAAAAAAGGGAAAATTCAATTTGACTTGTATTTTTCCTGACATTCCTCTATATTAGCAACATTGCAATTCGGTGCAATACGAAGGCCGAAGTTAATTCTTTAGAAGATAAATCTTTAATGGGAAAATATAAATAACTTTGCTTTCGTTTGGGAAAATAAAAGGAATTTATATGAACCAGGAAGAAATCAAAAACAAGGACTTATTGTCCCCAGCTCAGGACTATTCTGTCAAAACTAGTGAAAATGCAGAATCTCAAAACGAAAATCCAGAAACAGTTACATTTGAAGACTTAGGATTAGATGAATACACCCTTAAAGCAGTTGCTAAAAAAGGATTTGTAACCCCTTCTCCAATTCAGGTACTTGCTATTCCACGTCTTTTGACAGGAGATACAAACCTTATTGCCAGAGCCCGCACAGGAACTGGAAAAACTGCTGCATTTGGATTACCAATTATTCAGAATATTCGGGAAAAAAGTTCCCACGTAGAAGCTTTAATTCTTGAACCAACCCGCGAACTTGCCGTACAGACCTGTACAGAAATGCAGTCTTTTGCAAATCATGATTTTCCAAGAACGACTGTTTTGTACGGTGGTGCTTCTTATGCAACACAAATAAAAGAGCTTAAAAGAGGTTCTGAAATTGTAGTAGGAACTCCAGGCCGTATAAAAGACCATCTGGACAGAAAAACTCTTGATATCAGCAAAATTAAATACTTCATTCTTGATGAAGGCGACGAAATGCTTGATATGGGATTCATCGACGATATTGAAGAAATTTTCCGTCATGCAAATCCAGACTGCAGAATCCTCCTTTTTTCTGCAACAATGCCTGCTCCAATCTTAAAAATTGCGGGCGATTTTATGGGCGAATATGACATCATCGAAGAGGAAAAAGTTATTGATGAAGCCCTTTTAATTGACCAGAAATACTGGTGTGAAAAAGAAAGTGAAAAAATTGAAGCTCTTGTTAGGCTTATTGATATTTCACCAGATTTCTACGGTCTTGTATTTACAATGACAAAATCTGATGCAGACAGAGTTACCCGCGAACTGGACATGAAAGGCTATGAAGCAGCAGCTTTACATGGTGATATCATGCAGAACCAGAGAGAAAAAGTTCTGGAACGTTTCCGCTTAAAGAAAACCCGAATTCTTGTTGCAACTGATGTAGCAGCCCGCGGTATTGATATTCCAGGTGTAACCCATGTAGTAAACTACTCTCTTCCTTTTGACACAGCAACTTATGTTCACCGCATTGGACGTACTGGTCGTGCAGGAACAACTGGAATTGCAATCACCTTTGTACGTCCAGAAGAACGTCGCAAACTTGGCTTTCTCACCAAAAATGTTTTAAAAGCTACAAAGAGTGAACTTAAAGAAGGAAAAATTCCAAGCGTACATGAAGTAATTGATGTAAAAGAAAAACGCGTTATCGAAGAATTAAAGCAGAAACTTTTCAAAGAAAATCCTTCTGACTCAAGCACTTCTCCAGAAACAAATACTTCTCCCGACGGGGCAGAAGAACTTTCTCCAGAAACAGAAACTTCTCCTGCAAAAACAAAAGAACTTAATCCTTTTGATGATAAATACAAAAAACTTGCTCTGGAACTTACAGAAGGAAATGAACCTGTAGAAGTTTTGGCAGGACTTCTTTCTGTTTTCTATGGTGAAAAACTTAGTTCAAAACACTATGGAAAAATTTCCAGCAAAGAAATGGGACCTAAAAACGGACAAACCCGTATTTTTGTTTCTCTTGGAAAGCAGGATGGATACAGAGCAAAAGAAATTGCAGCTTACTTCAGCGAACTGCTTCATATTCCTGGCCGCATGGTTGATGATATTGATGTTGCCCAGCAATTCTCACTGGTAAGTCTTCCTGCTGCCTCTGCAAAAAAAGCTATAGAACTTTCTAAATCTAACCACAAGATTCCACACATGCATCTTGATGAAAAAACAGAAGGTCGTGGGTCAAGAAAAGGTGGAAACGGTTCTTTTGGAAGCCGCCGACGCAAAGGTGAAGGAATGGACGAAAGACAGGAAAGAAAATCTTCTGAAAGACGTTCACGTTCAAGAGAAGTCCGTCCAAATGTTCACACACCAACAGAACGTTCCTCTTCCAGAAAGACTGGTGGTGCAAGCATTTACAAAAAAAGTAATTCAAAAGCAGAGCGTTTTTAATTCACCTTTTTTGATATATGAGTTATAATAATTAGTATGAAGACAGACAAAAAATTCATACAGATAGTTTCATTATCATTACTTTTTTTGTCTGTTTTTTTAACTTCATGTAATGACAAGAAAAAAATCTACAAACAAAATCTTGTAAATTCAATTCAATACGTAGAAACTCCAGCAAGCTACAATTATCAGGATATAATTTCTCACGACTTAAATTTTAAACGCCTTGAAAAAAAACAGATGAGAAATCTTACCAGCCTGCTTCAAAATCAACAGAATTTGCTGTGGCTTAAAATAGATTTTTCCACCGACAACGGACTTTTTGGTCACAATTTAGGTTTGTACATTGGACATCTTCGTTCTTCTGCAGCCTTGTATTTAAACGGAAACTACATAAAAAAATATGGAGATGTTCCTCCAATTGAAAATACAGCTGGTTATGTAAGTCAGTATTATATTTTCCCAGATGTACTTGTAAATAAGCAGGGAAAAAACACCATTTATATTCAGGTATGGCCTGGTGCATGGGGGTCTATTTCTCAGGAAATTTTTATTGCAAGCCAGGACTATGTAATTCGAAAAGCAGAAGTAAGAACTTTCTTTAACTCCAGAATTACAATCACCTTTACTGCAATTTCTTTTATTCTTAGTATTTTATACATAATTTTGTATTTCTTCTTACGCCAGTATAAAGAAAACAGAATGTACCTTTTTTATGCTCTCCTGAACTTTTATACATCCCACTTCCTGCTTGCTTTTAGTTTTGGAGATATGCCATGGTTAAAACTTCCTTTCTTCTCTTACCTTCTGGTTCTGAAGCTGACCTGGTGCTATGGAGGATTTTCAACCATCTACTTTGCAGTATCATTTATCCTTTCTTATCTGGGCTACGAAGCCAGTCCGAAAGAAATGATTCAGCGAATTTCACTTCTTATCATAACTTTGCTGATTGCCTTCTTAATGCCAAATTATATTATTTTCATTAATACATCGCATTATCTGGCAGCAATATCTCTCTTGCAGTTCGCATGGGTATTCCCAAGACTTTTCAAAAGCCTGAAAAATCAATATTCAAGACAAAAAGTTTTCAGACTTCTTTTAGGTTTTTCACCAATTTTTGTAGGACTCTTACTGGATCTGTTTTTACACGTAATTTATAAAGCTCAGGACCTGCCTCTTTTCTGTATTTACGGCTGGCAGTTTACATCATACAACTTCCTCTATCAGCTTTTAAAACAGTTCAGCCAGATTTATATTCACAACACAAAATTGAAGGATCAGCTGCAGGAATTTAATCAGAATCTTGAAGAGGTTGTTACATTAAGAACAAAGGAACTTTCCGACGCAAACTATGTTCTTTCTAAAGGTCTGGAAACTGTTTCTCACGTTCAGAAAAACTTCCTTCCACCAAAACTTCATACCTTCCGCGGCTGGGATCTGGCAATTTACTATGAACCATTAGACAACAACGTATCTGGTGATCTTTTTGATTATTATTCATCAAACTCTGACACAAGTCTGGATGGTCTTGGAATTTTTGATGTTTCAGGACACGGAATTCCAGCAGGTTTAATGACAATTCTTGCAAAAGGAATTATCAGCCAGCAGTTTATTTCGGGTATTCAGCAGGATGAATCAATGTCTTCAATTCTGGAAGAAATAAACAAAACTTACATCAGAGAAAAAGTTAATATTGATAACTACATTACAGGTCTTCTTTTCCGTTTCAGTGAATTTAATAAAAATGATATCTGTAGTGTTGAATTTGCTAATGCAGGTCATCCTTATCCTATGCTGTATGACTCTAAAAAAGATGAAGTAAGAGAAGTTAAATACGATGACCCTAACAAACAATATGGAATTATCGGGGTAGAAGGACTTGATGTTTCCTTCCCTCCTGTAAGTTTCCGCATGAAAGAAAATGATATTATTGTCTGCTATACAGATGGATTAACAGATTCTACAAATATTCACAACGAATGTTTTACAAAACAGATGCTCATGAATCTGATAAAAGAAGCAAAAGACCATTCAGCTCCAGAAATTCTTGATCACATTATGTCAGAATTTTCTTCTTTCACCAGAAATGAAAATCACAGTGATGATATCACAGTAATTGTTCTTAAACGAAATAATTCAAAAGAATACATTCAGGAAATCTAATTAATTATTATTTGAACTTCTGCGGCGCCATCTTGAAGTGGTATTTGTAACAGGAGTTTCGCTTGTCTCAGCAGTTTTATTTTCGCTGTCACTTGTTTCTGAACTTTCTGTTGTTTCTTTAGTTTCAGGCTTTACTTCACTTGAAGTTTCAGCTGCCGGACTTGCAGGAGTTTCTGCAGGTGTAGTTGCAGCAGGAGTTTCTTCAGTTTTTGGTTTTGTTTCAGCCGCAGGAGCAGGAGCAGCAGGACTTGATGCAGGAGCTGGATTTTCTGTACTGACAGCAGAAGTTTCAGCAGGTGTAGAAGAACTAGAAGCAGAAGAAGGTGTCTGAACTGTACTTGCAGAAGCCGCTTTATCACGATATTCAAGGCGAACTGTTTCGAAACGAGTCTTATGTCTTGATTTAAGAAGCAAAGTCTTTGTTCCTGTTTTATATACATAACCAGAAGAGTTATAAGTTTCAAATCTAGGGTCAGTACGGAAGGCCATATTGTAAATATAAATACTTGAGAACTGAGGTACACCCTTAATAATAATATAATGTGTATAAGTTTCAGGGAAATCAATTGTAAAGGTTAAAGAACCATCAGCATCTTTATCACACTTAATAGATCTTGCACATGTCCATGCCCACATTACAGTTCCATCACTAGAAGTAATCTTTTCGAAATGAGGATAGAACTTATTATTATAAGCAAATATTGGATAGAGATTTGCAAGAGTTCTTAAATCATATGATGAAGAATCGGACATATAAGAATTAACAAGTACATATCCGGCTTTCTGCAATGTTACATTACCAGAAATGTAACCATAACGCATAATTGCAACACCAGTTTCAACAGCCTGAATAACAGAAAGGAAGGTATCGTTTTCTGAAATTGTCAGAACGTTATTTTCGAAAGAACAAGATTCTGTAATTCGTTCAACACAAGCTTCAACAACTGGTTCAAGCAGAGCAGCGAAAGAAGGATTAAGTCCAGAAAGGGCATCGTAAACTGAAAGGATGCCTGTTGCCTGAGCAAGAGAAGCCTTAGTAATATCTGCAGCAGCGGCATTCTGTAAAAGTTTTGCAACATCAGCAGGTTTTGAATGGATACACATAAAGTTTGCAATATCGTGTACAGTAAAGATATCCAGAGAACCTGAATTTGCACTTTCAGAAATCTTGAATTCATAATCTGCAATTGAAGCTTCAAGAAGTTTATTCATTTCTTCAAGAGTATTTAAGTAAGGAGCCGACAAATAAGTTCTCTGGCGTCCCTTCTTAAGATTTGCAGGAATATCATCAAGAGCCTGGATATAGTTTCCTTTTTCAAGCTGAGCTGCAAGATAAGAAACAATAACCTGTTCAGAAATATTAGATTCAGAAGAATTAGATTTGTAAGAAGAAATAAGACTGTCCTTGAATTTAACCATATTTTCTTCAAATACAAGAGAATCAGCAATATCAAGATTTACAACTGTATCGAAACTGAACTTCTGAGTTTCATCATAAATTGAATATGTTGCAATGTAATCGCGGCGGTTCAAATCAAAATAGCCGGATTCAAGAGAGAATGCTGAAACTT
Organism: uncultured Treponema sp.; assembly: GCA_946631855.1. Taxonomy (GTDB): domain Bacteria; phylum Spirochaetota; class Spirochaetia; order Treponematales; family Treponemataceae; genus Treponema_D. The sequence continues at coordinate 17,008 of CAMPAL010000018.1, forward strand.
CCCAGGATGTTTTCTTATTATTCAAAACAAAGCGATTTCCATCATTCTTAAGAATTCTCATATTTGAAGAGAAATTATATGGAAGGGCAAAATCCTGAATTCCAGAAGGTAAATCGGCAATAATAGCGAGAGAAGAATTAAGATCTTCTGAAGCAAGTTCAAATGTAACTTTAACACCTTCCGAAAAGTTTAATATATATGAAAGGTTATCTTTCTGCTCATAACTTACAAGAGAAACAGGAGAAATTTCAGAATTTTTATTGCGGATAATTGCAGGAGTCTGATCATCAAAGAAAAAGTTAATACCGTTGTATGAAATTCGGCCTTTATTCTGAAGAATAAGTTCTTTTTCCTTATTTTCTACTTGAGAAAATGCCAGCTGGAGGTTTCCAATTTTTTGAATAATGCTAGAATCTGTTCTAAATTGTAAAACAAAAATGCCGATGATAATAACGATATCGACAACAAGCAGACTCAAAGCTTTTCTAATAATCCTGATGCTCATTGTTTTATCAGTTTAGCTAATGATTCGTTTAATTTCAACTATATAAAAGGAATAGAAAAAAATGATTAAGAAGTTATTTCCACTTGCTTTACTTTGTACAGGACTTATTTTTACTGCCTGCGGAACAAAACCTCTTGCGGAAGATAGTCCAAAAGAAGCCCCAAAAGTAACAAAAGTAGAAACTCCAGCTCCCAAAAAAGAGATAAAAGATCCTCCTAATGTTAAATTTGCAAAAGAATTACAGAAACTTCTTGATGAAAATAACATTGATGGAGCAATTGAACATTTTAATTCAATTCCAAAAGAACTTGCTGATGATACAGATTTAATGCTTCTTCTTGGCGCTTTGTATTATTCTGATTCGCGTTTTGATGATGCTATAAAGGTTGCAGATAAGGTTCTTTCAATAGAAAAAAACAACAAAGATGCTGTTGAATTACTTTCAATGGCGAGTCAGGCAAAAGGTGACAGTCAGACTTACAAAACCATTTCAGAACAGATTTTAAAAGAAGATCCATATAATCCGACTGTAAATATTCAGAAGGCCCAGGCTTATGCTAAAAAAAGAAACTTCAAACAGGCCCGCTCATGTTATGCAAAAGCTTTAAAAGGCGATTCAAAAAATGAAGATGCAATGTTTGGATATGCCCAGACTTCTTACTATGAAGGAGATACACAAGCTGCAACTTTCTATTTTGAAAAACTGCTTAAAATAAATCCTGAAAATTCAGCAGCACTTGCCTATCTTGGAAAAATTGCCTACAGCGACGAAAATTATCTCAAGGCTGTTACTTACGTTGAAGAAGCCCTTACCTATGATCCGGAAAATTATGATTACTGGATGGATTACGGTACTTATCTCCGCTACAGAGGAAAATTCGACGATGCCGCAAAGGCCTGGGAACACGCAAGTAAAATTGATCCTGAATACTTTTTGTCTTATGCATATCTTGCAGGAAATTATGATGATTTAGGAAAATTTGACCTTGCCCTTGAAAATTATCACAAAGTAATTGAAACAAATCCTGATTATTATTATGCGTACGAATCTGCAGCCATTCTCGAATACCATCAGAAAAACTATGCAGAAGCAATCAAACTTTTTAACACAGCTTATAACTATCGTGCAAATGATTCAAAACTTAATCATTTAAACTGGGCTTATGCACTTATGATTGCAGCCTGCTACTACAAAATGAACAATCCTCAAGGGGCTAAAAAAGTTATCACAACTCAGCTTAAGAAAATGGATTACAAATCAGACGAATATGCAATGGTCAGATTTTTTGGAGAATCTTACAGTAAGAATGCAGAAAATCAGCTGATTCAGAAAATCAATAAAGAAGGTGATAGTAACATAAAGGGTAAAATGCTATTCTACATGGGACTTTACTGCGAATTAAACAAAGCTGATGAACTTGCAAAAGAATACTATGCAAAAGTAACTAAAATGCAGGCTGCAATGTTTTTTGAATATAGAATTGCAGAATGGGGACTTGAAGGATGAGCCAGACTCAGAAAAAACTTGAACTTAACGGAAGAACTATCACACTTGTAGGAACAGCTCACGTTTCTAAAGAAAGTATTGAAGAAGTAGAAAAAACAATTAGAGAAACAAAACCTGATTGCGTAGGAATTGAACTGGATGAAAAAAGAGCAGATTCTATCCAGAATCCAGATAAATACAGACAGCTTGATATTATCAAAGTTCTGAAAAACAACCAGGGCTTTCTCCTCCTGGCCAATCTTATTCTGGCTTCTTTTCAACGCAGAATGGGTCTTAACGCTGGTGTAAAACCAGGGGACGAAATGCTTGCCGCAATGAAAGTTGCTTCTGAACTGAACATTCCAACTTCGCTGGTGGACCGTCCTATTCAAATCACACTTAAACGTGCCTGGGGAAAAAACTCTTTCTGGGGAAAAATTAAACTCCTGGGACTTCTGCTTTCAAGTGCCTTCTCAAAAGAAGAAATTGAACCAGAAGAAATTGAAAATCTTAAAAATCACAGCGAAATGGATTCTATGATGGATGAACTTGCCAAAGATATGCCTGTAATAAAATCTGTTCTTATTGATGAAAGAGACAAATATCTTGCAAGTAAAATCTGGACATCTGAAGGAAAGAACATTGTTGCTGTTTTAGGTGCAGGCCACCTGCCTGGTGTAGAAGCCCATCTGAATAAACTTGCACAGGGAGAAGAAAGTCCTGATGTAGAAGAAATTTCTGAAATTCCACCAAAAGGACTTGCCGGTAAAATTTTAATGTGGCTTATTCCTGCTATCATTATTGCTTTAATTGCAGCAGGATTTATTTACGGAGGAGCAAAAGCCGGTACAAAAATGCTTACAAGCTGGTTCCTCTGGAATTCCATTCCATCTGCCCTGTTTTCAATTATTGCAGCAGCACATCCGCTTACAATTCTTATTGCCTTTATTGGGGCTCCTTTTACATCTTTATGTCCATTCATTGGAATTGGATTTCTTACTGCAATTGTGCAGGCTCTTCTGTGTAAGCCAAGAGTTTCTGATATGGAAACCTTACAGGATGATGTATCTTCCCTGAAAGGTTTTTACAAGAACAGAATTTTGAGAATCCTTCTTATTTTTATTCTTTCTTCTCTGGGAAGTACATTAGGAACCTTCCTTGGTGGTGCAGATATTATTGGCCAATTTAGAGCCATAGAACCTATAGAATAAACAGAAACATTTGTTATAAAACAAATTTTAAATAAAAAAGCGTACCTCCCATAGATATACTTTCTTAGAGTTTTCTAATCTTTTACTAATTATCATTTAAAGATTCAAAGCCCTTAAGAAAGTATATTTTTTTTAAACTCGACTTGAGAAACGGGAGATACCTATGAAAAAACTTCTTGCAATTACAGTCTCTACATTTTTTGGTGTAAGTATTTTCGCCTTTGAAAAAATACCAACCCAGGAACTTTTTTATTCCTACCTGAAAAATGATGCAGACTTGAAAAACCTTACAATCGAAGCAGAAAAAGCCCAGCTGGCTTTGGAAGCAAGTCAAATTGATAATGGTTTTGATATAAGCCTTTCTAGCGGAACCGTAACTTTGAAAACCGTGGGAACAGACTCTACCCTTTCAGTAAAATCGGCTGGAGTTTCGGCAAGTCTTCCTCAGGCTTCAAATCTTACTTTTTCTGCAACAAGCAATGCCAGTCTTACAAACGGAAATGCAGAAACTAGTTCTCAATTAAGCGATACAAAACTTAATCTTGGAATTGACCTGATTTCATCATCAGCCTTAAACAGAAAAATTTCTTTGATGCAGGCAGAAAGAACTTTGACCCAAGCAAAAAGAAACCTTCAGAACGAAGCCCTTCAAACTGAAACAGATTTTTACACCGCCCTGAAGGCCCTTCTTACTTCAACCAGCGAAATAATCACCGCTGAATCAGAACTTTACACTGACACAATTGAGTTCGAAAGCATAAAGGCAAAAGGCTATTCGACATCATCATCAACCTACAAACTTGCACAGATGGAAGTACTTTCCGACCAGCACGAAATTGAAAGCAAAAGAAGAAGCCTGCTCCACGATTACATAATTTTTTACAAGGAATGCGGCTATGAAATAAGTCTTGAAGACGATGTTGATTTTTACGATTTAATACCTTCTGACATTCCTGCAGTGGCAGCTCTGAACATTGAAGATTTTGACAGTGAAAAATACACAGAAATTGAAGAAGCCCTCTGGACTTACGAAATAAACAGTCTTTCCCGCAGTGCTCAGAAAAATTTTACCCTTTCGGCAAACGGAGGATATACTTTCAACAATTCAGATACATCATCTAACACTGTGGATGCCGGAGTAAGTTCAACAATTGGTGGATTAAATCTTACAGCAGGAGTCAGTATTCCTCTTACAGGAGCAAATCCTGCTTATACCTTAAGTGCAACTTTAAGTCCAAATACATTCCGCAAAAACTCAATCACAAAAAAAACAAATGATTTGACAGAAGAACAGGAATTACTGGCAATTGAAGAAGCACGTATTAATTACGGTACTGTGATTGTTGATAAGCAGCAGGAACTTCAGGATTTAAACTGGACTAAGGAAAGCTGCCAGGAAAGTCTTGAAATGTATGAAAAACTTTCTTCTGAACTGAAAAATTATTTTGAAGCAGGAATTATCAAAGAAAGTGAATATCTTTCGGCTCTGTCAAACGCAAAAAGTTACAAAGTCAAGCTGATTTCAAATTCAATCGACTACATCATCTACAACAACGAGATTCAAAGTCTTTTTGTTACTGAATAAAACAGGAGGCATGATATGCAGAAAAAGAAACTTATTAAAATACTGGCCATTTCTTTTGGAGGACTGGCAGTGCTTGCAGGAGGACTTATTTTAATCAAAAGTCTTATCTCAAGCAAAAACACAGAAAACGTTACTTACACCGTAAACAAGGAAGTGTATGAAAATGTAATTGAAATTTCAGGAACCGTTGCCGCAGCCCAGGAACAAACTCTTCAGGCCTTAAGTGATGGTACAGTTCTTGCAGTTTATGTTCAGGCTGGTGATAAAGTCAAAAAAGGTGATGTAATTTTGCAGCTTGATGATACAACCGAACAGTATAATCTTGCAAAACATGATTATGACATGGCCACTACCAGAATTTCGGGTTCAGAAAGAGAACTTAAACTGATGGAAACCCAGAGACTTTCGCTGGTTCAGAAAATTGCTGACCGCCAGGTTGTAGCAACATTTGATGGTGTTATTGCAGATTTGGATGTTGCAGTTGGAGATTCTCTTGAAGCAAAAGATACAGTCGGAACCCTTGTAAATGTAGATTATCTGACAGCCGAAGTAGAAATTGCCGAAGCTGATGTTCAGAAACTCCAGATTGGTCAGAAAGTCAGCTTTACTTTTTCAGCCTTAAGCAATGAAACTATTGAAGGATATGTAACAGGCTGGCCTGCAATTGGAGAAGTTACTTCGCGTGGTGCCACAGTAGTAAACGCAAAAGTCAGAATTGATGATTATCCTGAAGGTATTTTACCAAACTTTTCTTTTACCGGAAAAATTGAACTTAGTCCTACAGAAGAAAATCTTGTCGTTTCAAGATACGCAATTGCCTATGATTCAGATGGTCAGGCTTATGTTCAGCTTGCCAAAACTGGAGAAACAAAAAATGTAAGCGTTCAGCGTTATGGAAGTGATTATGTAAAGATTCTTGAAGGCCTGAAAGGTGGTGAAATCTTAAAACAGCTGACTAAACCAAAATCTTCTGGATGGAATAAAAATCAGGGTGGACCTGGAATGCCGGGTGGAGCTCCTGCCGGCGGAAACGGCGGCTTTGGTGGAGGAGCAGGTGGTCCACCACCAGGAATGTAATTTCTGGAAAACAAAGAGGAGGCAAAACATGAGTAAAACAGTTGTAAAACTTGATAACGTAATAAAAACCTACTATATGGGAGACAATAAAGTTCAGGCCTTGAAAGGAATTTCCTTTAAAATTGAGGAAGGTGAATTCACCGCCATTATGGGCCCTTCCGGCTCTGGAAAATCCACCTGCATGAATATGATTGGCTGTCTGGACAGACCTACCAGTGGTGTAGTTGAAATCAACGGAAAAGAAACTGCTCTTATGACCGAAAAAGAACTTGCCCGACTTAGAAATATTTCTGTAGGATTTGTATTCCAGCAGTATCACCTTATTCCAGCAATGACCGTTATTGAAAACGTTATGCTTCCGCTTAAATATCAGAAGATTGATAAAGCAGAAAGATTTGAAAGAGCAAAAATTGCTCTGGCTTCTGTGGGACTCTCTGAACGATTAAATCACCGCCCTCACGAACTTTCGGGAGGACAAAAACAGAGAGTCGCAATTGCCCGTGCCATGATCACCCAGCCAAAAATTCTTCTGGCTGATGAACCAACAGGTGCCCTTGATAGTGAAACCGGTCACCAGGTGATGGAACTATTCAGGGACATAAACAAAGAAAAAGGAACTACTGTAATTATTGTTACTCACGACCCGAGAATTGGTGCCAGTGTTGAACGCTGCATAAAAATTTTCGACGGGCTGATAGAAAACCAGGCCTGCTAAAAACTGAATTTTATCTGAAACTTTCAAACGGAGACTTATATGTTCGAAGACTTTTTATATGCATTAAATAATTTTAGACGAAGTAAAACAAGAACCTTTCTTTCACTTTTAGGAATTATAATCGGGGTTGCTTCGGTAATTGTAATTACAAGTATGGGATCCAGTTCTACAAAAAAGGTTGAAAATACTTTTGGAAAAGCAGGGCTTGATGTTGTAAGTATTTCATCAGGTTTTATGCGTCGCCGAAGAGCTGCAGTTACTTTAAGTTTTGATGAAACTTTTAGGGAAGATATGTTCGAAGAAGTTGAAGGTATTAAAAAAATCTGGTATAAAAACAATCTTTCTTCAACCCTGACCTATGGGGAAACTTCTTCCACCATCAGCACAAGTGCTATTGAATATGGTTATCTTGAAATGTACGGAATGGAACTGGAATCAGGCTCTTTTTTCACAGTAACTGATGATGAAGAAGGCATGCAGAAAATCATCCTGAGTCATGATACAGCAGAAAGTTTCTTTCCTGCAGGAGATGCTGTAGGAAAACATATCATTCTTGTTGCAAGTAATGTTTCATTTGGATTTGAAATTGTCGGCGTTCTTGCTGAACAGACAACAGGTATGGAAAACGGTTCTGCCTATATCCCGCGTGGTTTCTATTCAAAAAAGATTCAGCCTAATCCGGAAGCAAGTACAATTATGGTTCAGGCTGTATCAAATCAAAAAGCAACAGAACTGGTAGATATTCTGACTGATTATTGTGAAGAAAAATCTGGAACCGAAGGTTCTGTAAACGTAACAAGCATGCAATCTATGCTGGACCAGATGAGCGAAATCACCAGCACAATGAGTATTATGCTCAGTGCCATTGCAGCAATTTCTCTGCTTGTAGGAGGAATTGGAATCATGAACATTATGATTGTAACTGTTACAGAAAGAAAGCAGGAAATTGGTATCAGAAAAGCCCTGGGAGCCAGTCCTTCTGACATCAAACAACAGTTCCTGGTAGAATCTGCAAGTATAACCTTAATCGGCGGATTTTTAGGAATTATTCTTGGAATACTAATAAGTCTGGCGGTGGAATACGTTCAATCAAATGAATTCATAATTAACTGGGGAGCCTGTGCCTTTGCCTTTGTATTCAGTGTATTTGTAGGTATTTTCTTCGGATTAAACCCAGCAAGCCGAGCCGCAAAACTAGATCCAGTTATTGCGTTAAGTGGTGAGTAAGCTTATTTATGAGCGTTGATATATAGCAAACCGTTAAAAAAAATTGCGAGAGCAATTTTTTAGGTTTACCGTCTAAGTAATGTGTAAGGCCGCTGGCGGCCGGTGTTCAAGAGCAAACCGTTAAAAAAAACAGTCCGTCGGGAAGAAGCGTTTTCCCAATTGCACGAGAATTCAGGCAATGCAAAACCAACGGATTTTTCCAAACACCACGATTCCGCAGGTAGACAACGCTGTACAGAGCAGCACGAAAAATTTCTGTTTAAAAAAATCCTTAAATATCACACCTTTATTACTAATTCTTCTCAGATGAAATTTTTTCCAGCATATATCGTTTTAATAAAAATGTGCAGAAATATGGAAATGTGTAAAACTTTCCGTTGAATCCAACATTATTTGCACAAAGTTTTATTCCATAGTTAATATCTGAATATTTTTCTTTTTCAATAAGATTTTTCAGAGAAACTGTAGCATTGTTGTTTGCCTTAACTTCAACTGGAACAAGGGAATCAGCGTCACGAATAAAAAAGTCCATTTCTACAGTTGATTTTTCATTTCTGTAATAAAAAAGTTCGTAGCCCTCTTTTACAAGCATATCCGCGACGATGTTTTCGTAAATTGCACCTTTATAAGCATTGAAGTTCTTATTCTGCCGTAAATCAACCTGTGCTTCTTCATCAAGAGATACTATCAAAAGCCCTGTATCACTATAATATATTTTATATTCAGCAGGATTATAATTACCTTTAAGAGGAAGCTCCGGCAGATCAAGGTTATAACAGACATTTACAATACCTGCATCCCGAAGCCAGTCTACAGTTCCAATATATTCCCGGTTTCTAGCTCCTGAAGCAACTTTTGTAATCTGATACCGCTTATTTTCTTTTGCAAGAAAAACCGGAATATGGGTGTACACATTTTTTATCTTTGATTTATCAAGCCCCTTTGCATATTTTAGGATATCTTCTTCATAAGCCTTTTGAATCTGAATCTGTTCCTGCAAAATTCCCGAAAAATTATTCTGTTCAATAAACTTATTCACAACACGAGGCATTCCACCTGTAATCATGTATTCTTTAAAACAGTTCATCCAGACATCAAATTCATTTTCTGAAAATGGTTCAAGCCTTTTTATATGTAAATAAATGCTTTCTATCTGTTCCTGCGAATAACCTTTTGCCCAGAGAAATTCTTCAAAATCAAGGGAGTGCATGTCATAATCTTCTTTATAGCCAACGCTTACAGATGTAATTTCATTATAATTAACACCAAGAAGCGAACCTGAACAGATAACATCATATTGACCATCAAGTTTGAAAAATTTAAGACAAGTTGCACAATCCGGACAAGCCTGCATTTCATCAAAAAGAATCAGAGTTTCGCCAGGAACAAATTTAAATCTTGGATTAATAAAAGAAATCTCCTTTATTACATTTTCAGGAGAAAATCCGGAAGAAAAGATTTTTGTATATTGCGGTTCATCAATAAAATTGATTTCTATAAAATTTTTATAATTTTCTGCAAAATGTTCAATAGAAGTTGTTTTACCAATCTGCCGGGCACCTTTTATAATAAGCGGCATTCTATCTGAATTATTTTTCCAGTTAATAAGAAAATCATCAATTTTTCTTCTAAGCATATAAGACATGATTTGATGATAGCACAGCAAATCACAAAATTCCATTAATGTTTAACTCAAAAATCACATTTTTCCATATAATTTCAAGTCAAAAATCACATTTTTCCAATTTATAAAAATTCAAACTAATATACGTCCGCGTCAAGGCACGCTTCGCTTAAAGCCTTGACACGCCCGTTTTGATACCCGAAAAATATTTTCAGGTATCAATAACCATCTGACATCTCACGGTTCGCATCTTTCTTGCACAAATCGTCGTATACCAGAGAGCGTTTTCTCAGGTCTTCTTTTAATGCTTTAGGGAATGGCATGTTTCGCCAGAAGATTCCTCTTACGTCTTTATCAAGTCTCTGAACACCTGTTGATTCTTTCGTCATCCAGAGAATGTAGTCTTCAATAAAGAATTCCTTAAGATCACCTTTGAGTTTTAACTGTTCTACGTGCTGGTAGTACTGACCTGTAAGACCTTCTTCCATCCAGTAGTATGAAGCTTTTTCTTTTGCAACCTGCCAGCGTAAATCTGCAACTGCTGTCAAAACTGCAATCTTCAAATCTTTTGGATACATTGGAACTACAATACGACCACGACTTGTTACACGATTATAACGGTCAAATGGTTCCCAGCAGAAACCTCTGTCTCCATAAGTTGGAACAAGCAGAACGTAAGGAACAATTCTGTTTGGAATATTTTTATGAATACGATGGAAAACGCCCGGATCAAGAGATTCAATCCATCTTAAAACTTCAATTACATTTTCGCGGGTTCCAGTACCTTTTTCTGTACAATGGAAAAACTCTCGTGTAAAAAGAGGGAACTGATTTCCACGTCGGCCAACAGTCATTTTGGCCATTTGACGTACAGTTTCAAATTCAATCTTAACTGCTTCACTATCATTTGTTACAACAGCAGCAGCACCGTTTGAATTCATCTTATCCTGTACATTATCATAAGTTGCTTTAGCTTCTTTGTATTCTTCAAGAACTTTTGATAATTCCTTATCATTCTTAGAAAGACGATGGAGAATATCTGTAATTTCAGGAAGAAGTTTTCTCTGCATATCTGTGTAACCTGCTTTATGAGGTTCAATTCCCATAATCGGATTATGTTCACACAAATCATCAATATGATTGCGAAGTTCCGATTCAAGCATATTACGTTCGTTTTCTTTTATACCAAGAAGATTTTCTGCACTCTGCAATTTTCCAGAATTTTTTGACTGAAGCTGCATAAGGCGTGACTGTTCTGCACTTGCTGCCTGTTCTGGAGTCATATTTGCAGTCTTAACCTGCTTTTTTTCATCAGTCGCAGAATTCTTCATACGACCAGAAGCAATTTCCTTGAACCATTCATCAACATACATAATTGGTTCACCAGTGCTATTTTCTTCAATAATTCTTGAGAAAAATTCTTTTGTTTCCTGCTTAAAGAGTGATGGTAAAAGTACACCAAAACGAACCAGCATTTTCTTTGGTTTTGCAACATATGGATCTGTCATTTTTCCGACCATTCCACGAAGCAATTCCCAATAAGCAGTAACAATCTGCTGACGGTATACGGCACGATCTTTTGGATCCTGCGAAGTTAAATATTTAGACAAAACCTGATGCACACGCTGAGCAGCCTGATTTTCTCCAGTTAATGCTGTTTTATAATATTTTGTATCATTGAAAACATCAGAAGGTGTATCGTTTAAAAGTTTTGCAAGAGGGGCAAATCCTTTCTGACTTAAATCTACATCATGAATAGAGTTTGATCTTCTTGCTGCTGGTTGTCCAGCAACATCATCATTTGAACTAGAAAATGATGGAGCTGTATCAAATGTATCTACAAAGCTATCTGCATCACCTGCTGAGTCTGAAGTATTTTCTGCCGCTGCTCCAGCTCCTGCAAGAAGTGCCGCAATCTCAGGATCTAATTCATCTTCCATTCTTCAATCATCTCCACTTAAGTATTGTAAAATTATAAATTATAAAAACTATCTTCGCAATAATATTCACGGAAAAGACTTTTTATACTTTTCGTTGTTTAATAAGATAACCATTGTATCCGCAGGAAGCCAGTTTTTTCTCCATTGCTGGAATTTTTTCTGCCGGAACCTGACGAATTACCACGCGGTAGATTCCCTGCCCTTTCTGAAAAACCACATCAGAAAATCCTTGTTTTAAAAGTTTCTGAGCCAGCTGATTTGCATTTTCTCTGGTTGAAAAAGATCCAAGCTGAATATCCCAGACCGTACCTGCAGGATAAGTTTTTACTTTTGTTCCAGTACCAGACGCCATCCTGGTAGAAGAAACTTTTCCACCCATCAGTTTTGCGGCTTTAGCTGCGGTCTGCTGACTTAATTTTGTATCAGGCCCTCTTTTTACAATTTCAATGCGAACATGAGCGGTACCGCTTTTAATCATCCCGATTTTTTCTGCCGCAGCTCTTGATAAATCCAGTTCTCTATCCTGAACAAAAGGCCCTCTGTCATTAACCCGGACATTTACAGAAAGCCCGTTTGAAAGATTTGTTACTTTTAGAATTGTATTAAAAGGAAGAACTTTATTAGCGCAGGTTAAATCGTTCATATTAAAATATTCACCATTGGAAGTTTTTTTTCCGTGAAAATCACCTGCATAATAAGAAACCACAGCATCCTGCATATAAACTTCTGCAAAAAGAGAATAAGAAAACAAACAAAATAAAATAATTAATAAAGAAGACAGGCTCTTTTTCATAAAAAGATTATCGGAATAAAAATAAATTAACTTATAAATCTTGCACAGAGATTCTATTTTTGATATAGTAAAAATCACTAAGGGGAATTAGCTCAGTTGGCTAGAGCATCGGCTTTGCAAGCCGAGGGTCAGGGG
>CAMPAL010000019.1 GCA_946631855.1 uncultured Treponema sp.
CAGAAATGAGATTTACGCCTGAATCAAGGTATTATGCATCTTGTACTATAAAAAGAGGTCAACCGGTTTCAATTGCACAATTAGATGATTTAACAGAAGAACAATCAAAAAATAAATACCCTTATGTAAAAATCACTGACCCTGATATTGATGATTCTTGTTTAGGTATTGCCTTGAATTATGCTGAAGAAGGGCAAATCGTTCATATTCAAAATCGCGGCAAGTTTAATTTTTACACAACTGAATCCCCTTATTATGGGAAAATGGCTTCAGATGGAAAATTGAATGAAGAACGCGAAGTTTTTCTTGATGCTTCAAATTGGGATTTTGATAAAGTAAGAGGTCAAAGACTTTTTATCAAGAAAATTTACAACAACCAAACAAATGCATATACATTTAAAAGCAATGACGCAAACGGAAAAGAAGGTACTTTCGTTAGGCAACAAAAGCTTGATGAAAATAAAGATTCCTTCGATACAGATCATGCAGATTATGAAAGAGGGATTGACCCAACAGACTGGTTTACTTTTGATTTTTATGATTCCGTTTATAACGCAAAAAACACTATACAAATCGGTTATTTAACAGATGCCCCGACTGAAGCAACTCGCCATCATAATATAGCTTATAAATGCAGCGAAGAAATAGCTGATATTGTTTATGATTATGATCAAAACGAAATAATTGAAAATAAAGAAAAATCAACAAAGACAACTTATCAATTCACTGAAATTGGAAAAGATGAAAACGGCAATGATATAGTTTTAAGTAAAAAAGAAGGGACCCCTGTTGTTTATAAAAACGGGGCTTGGTATCATGCTGTAACAGATAAAAAAATGGATCACGCAGATTATACCTGGATGGTTGCTTTGAAGTATGATGATACAAAGCAAAAGTTTGTTCCATTAAATGGGTCTGTTTCTTTTGAAGAAGTTGATTGGTATTCTTTTGATGATTTTATTGTAACTGTTGAATTGGATGTTACAGGAGATACAAGAGGTCCTGTTGATAATACTCAATTTATTTTAAGATTGGGTGAAGATATTTTAATTAAAAATGTAAAACAGGATATTGACCTTGAAGCAATAGAAAATAACGAATATAAATATGGTCCGGATTTTAACTTAGGCGTTTACGATGAGATAAAAGTAGTTGCAATTGCAAATGGACATGCAAGACCTCCAAAATTTGGAATTACAACAATTACAGGTGCCGACAAAGTAATACCTTCTCAATTCCAAATGGAAAGAAGGGAAGGTGACGAAGTTGTAAAGTTTGTGGAACCTGCGTTTATCTCTTTAAGAAGGTTAGATGGGGATACTTATATTATTCCAATTTTCAATAATTTGGAATTAAATAAATTACCTGGAAGTTTTATAAGTGCACAGGATGAAGGTTATTTCAAGCTTTCTCAAGGCTTTGCATCCTTAAAAGATAATCAAGGTGCTTTGAAAAATGAAATAATTATTGGACCTGTAGTTGAACAATTAACAAGAGATAATTTAATTCCTGCAATTAAAGTTGCTTTGGCAACAATTTTCAAAGATAGAGATACTGATAAAAATTTGATAAATGAAGATGGATCTGTTCAAGAAGATGAGATTGAAGTAACAAATGTTGGGGATAATGGATTCCAAATTACAACAAAAAAAGTAGGAGGCCATTATGACATTTATGTTTCAGAAAACTTACTCGGATGGGTAGCCCCGAAAAACATTGACTTTGGGCAAACTGCTGAGCAGGGAGAAGCAATTTTAGCTGATATTAGAGATTCCAACAGATTGAATGTTGTTGGAGTTGTAATTTCAGGAAAAAGTGGCATTTTGAAAAGAGGTGAGAGAATTAAAGTAATGAAAATGGGAAGAATCGTTACTTTAGGAAATCTTTGGCCAGGAAAAGAATATTATTTGGGATTGAATGGAAGAATTACCGCGAAAAAATATTTCTGGTATGATCATTCTTTGAAAGTTGGAATTGCGGATAGTTCAAACTATTTTATAGTTAACTGCGAGGATCAACCTTTAAGAGGATATTCAGGAAACTTCCCACTCGGATATATAAAGCCTGCTACTAATGGTTTAGCGGAAAAAGGTTTCTTGCTTTGTGATGGCATAACAATTTATTCAAAATCAAAATATAAAGAGCTATATGAAGCTTTATTGAACTGGTTTGCACCTGAACAATTGGATCCTGCAAGAATACAGGAAGATGATTGGAAACACGATAATCTTATTAAATTCCACGAAGGCTTTGAGGATTTTATACAGGAATGGGATACTTATAAAGAAAAAGTAGTTTCTAATGAAAATAGAATAGCTGCTGTTGAAACAAAAAATGAGGAACAGGATAAGTTAATTTTAGAAGCTGAAGAAAGCAAAGAAATCGAAGAGTTAAGAAATCAAGTTTTACAATTAATGGAAACAAAATATAATGCATTACTTGATAAAATCAACGAAATAAGTCAATACGCTCATTCTATGGATGAAAATTTACAATCTCAAATAAAAGCTGTAAAAGACGATTTGGATTTAGCATGGACAAAAATAAAAGAGGATTCCAAAAACATTGAATCCCTAACAAAATCTTTGAACGCTTTAGCAGAACTTGTAAATACTTTTAAAAATGAATATTCTGATAAAATCGATAATATTGACAAAACTTTGGAAGATCTTCAAAATGAAATAGATGATATAAAAGGGAATATTAAAGATTTACAGGCTCAAGTGGATGAAAATGAAGAAAAGCTTGCAAAAGTAGATGCAAAGTTGGATGAAACCGTAAATGCAATTCTTAAAGGAGAATCTAGTGAAGAGTATACTCCAGATGATGAAAATTCAAAAAAATTATCTGAAGCAGAAATTGAAGAGTTTAAAACAATTGCGGCTGCTTTGTCCAATCAAAAAAAGAGTTTGAAAAATGAAATTGCAAGCCTTGAAAAAAGAATCGAGGATTTGGAAAATGAATTGACTACAAAATTGGATACAAAAGCTGATTTTGAGGGTTATGAAATAAATGGATTGACGAGTTCCAAATTATCGGATATTTTACAAGAATTGAAAGATTTAATAGATAATGCAGCGACTGTTGAAGAATCTTTTAATGTAAATGATTCCGAGACTAATTAAAAAACAGGAGCCATAAAGAAAAATGACTAGTGAACAGATTAAAGAACAATTTTACAAAATACTTTATTATCAAAAGGATGCATATAACGCTTTAACAGAGGGAGGAACAAAATTAAGTGAATTATCAAGAAATAATTTTATAATCCCTCTTGTACAAATAAACGGCCAGGCAATGGCTCAAATTCGATATGAAAATGAAGGCCTTTATAGGGATGTTCAAAGAATGCCTTTTAAGAGAGTATCCGGTGTTATTGGAGATGATGGAAAAATACCTGATATAAATGTAACAAGTTTGGTAAAATATGGAACTTTGGAAATGGCCAAAGTTGCACCTACACTTGAAAACATTGAAGTAAAATTGTACTTTAGAGAACCTAACTTGAAAAAGTTCCCTGGTCTTTCTTCTACTCAAAAAAGTCTTTACGCGGATACTTATATTTGGAGAGAGGCTTATCCGGGATTCCATGTTTATAACAACGATCAGCTTTATGGTTTTGAATGGGTCGTTTTACAGGATGATTATTCTTCAATGGATGGAGTGTATAATTTACACATGAATATTGAAGACGGTTTAGGTGTTTGTAAACTTGCAGGAACTCAAGCTCCTGTTTCTTTGAAGGGAGTTCAATACAAAGTAATTATTACAGCCAAAAACCTTTGGAGCCGCGAATATAGCTTGATGGAAAACGACTTCCCAATCATCAATACAATGGAATCTGATTCAGAGGAATTTGCAGCTTCTGTAAATGCAATACGAAAATATTATAGAGAAGCTGTAAATACAAAGAATTTAAATGTTGTTGAAGGTGCAGAATTTGCAAAAAATACAACAATCGATGAAAAAGGTATTAAAACAAATTCTATAGAAACCGAAAATTTTAAATTAAAAGATCGTGATATTGTAAAAGATTTGGATGAAGTTCAAGCTCATAGAAAAAGAGGAATTGAAGGTGCAAAAGAAGTAAACCCTGAAACAGGAGATTGGGATGCTGCACCTCATGGTATTTTGAATACAGGTTTTGAAGGAAATATTCACGCTAAAAAATTAGATGGGTTGACTTTGGGTACTGGTGGTAAAAACGTAACTGAAAATATTGATCCAAAAAAAGGCGCTTATATCCCTTTTGTTGATGATGACAACAGGCTTGAGATAGGTGATAAACTTGCATTTTATACAAAGATTTTGAATGACCCTGAAAATAAAGGTTATGAAATTGCCACTCAAACTTTTGAGAGAACAGTTAATGAAACAACAGCGGATCTTAAAAGACTTTTGCAATTTAGCGGCGATGGTATTTATAGATTTACTGATATACTTCAAATCGGTCAAACTATATTCAATTTTGAATTTACAAAACCGTCTGAACAAAACGATCAAACTCATACAATTAAATTAACTGCAGGAACTGCACAAAATTCAAAGATAAAACTTTCTATTGATAGCGTTGAAGTTAAAGAGTTGAATGTAACAAAATCTATAAATTTTGGAGGAAACATAACTCTTTCAGCTTCGGATGTAGAGGGTTTAAAAAATAATTCTTCAATTGCTTATAAAAACGTAATTTCTGAATTATTGCCTTTCGATATTAAAAAAGCGGTTTCAAGTGCGATTTTGGAGCCGAATACAGAAAAGGATTTGGATGGCAATTTAGTTGGTGTTTTGGATACTACAAAAATTGAAAAAACAAATCTTTTGGTTTCAGAGGATTTGAAAAATGGTAGGCCGACATTTGAACAAATAACAGCTGATGAAAAAGCTTTTGACAAGTTAGGGTCTGCTTTACAGGCTTTGCATGAATTGCCTTTAGGTACTTATACTTATAAAAGAGGCCAGGAAGACTATAAACAACAGCTCGGTATTTTTATTGAGCGTGTAAATCAAATTCGAGATAATTTAGGAGTTGCAAGAGGAGAATCTGAAGATGAAAAAGATACCAACAACTTCCTTATTCACAAAAGAAATTCTTTGATTCCAAGTAATGCTACAAATGTTATTGATAGATTAGATGGAACAAATGTAGATTTTAATGACCCAAGAAGAGAAGAAAACTTTTATTCTTATACTGCAGAAGAAATTAAATCTATTGCTCATTATTTGGATTTGGTAACTTCGAAGAAAGAATTGCAGCAGGAAATTAGAAATACGGTTGGTATTTTGTTGAAAGCTGCAAAAGAAACTCAAGATCGTTTGTTGGATGTTGAGACTTCAATTTTCGGTTGGGATGCAAAAACTGTTCCTGGTAACAGAACTCAAAAAGAGGAATTTATTGAAAATAGAATCGCTGAGCCTTTAAGAAATGAGCTTGTAAATACTCCTTTGCTTTTTGGTTTGAACAGATTGATGAGAGCTCTTTGTTTGGAGCTTTTCGATACAGCGGATTTGAATAATATTGAAGCTGAAATTGAATCTCGCGTAACGGATTCGGATAGTTTAGGAACTAAAGCAACTATAAAAACTCGTATTGATCAAGTTGATGAAATAATGTCTGTACTTTACAATCAATGTTCTGCAATGGTAAGATATTATTTGGAAAATATTTTGAATGATGAGGGAACTCACTCTTATGTTGATATGTTGAAGTCAAACGGAGAGCAAATTATTTCTGATGTACTTGAAAAAGAAGATGAGTCCCTTTTGGATAATATTAAATCTGAACACGATACTTCAAAAGATTCAAAAGATAAAGGTCAGACCTGGAAAAACTTGCCGGCAAAAGAGGATTATAGTATTGAAAAAATAGCAAGTGTTGGATTTGCTCAAGTTTCAAAAAATGCACACAAACATTCCCCAAAAAAAGAAGAAACCGGTATCGTTAGAGTACCTGAAATTGTAAGCATAGATTCAAAAGATATTTCTGAGGGTTCAATTGAACACGAGGATGCAAGTAAATATTTGGAGGATGGAAAACTTACAAGGAATTGGTCTTTATTCAAAGTAAATAAAACAAAGGGAAGTTCTGCAGATGATTACGCAGCTTTAGGAACTTACAACCCTCTTTTCAAATCAAAAGTCGTTGCTTGGGATCAGGCAAAACTTGAAAGAATGAATTTGAAATTAAGTGAGGTTACAAAGGCTATTTATGGTGTTGATGATACAATTGCTTATTACCCAAACCGCACTGAAGTTTTGAGAAGGAATATTACAAACCTTGTTGATGATTTGTATCCTAATAGATCATTCAGCGTTGAACAAAGAATTGCTCAAGCTGTTTCAGATGCAAATATTTTCGGGCCATTTAAAAAGTCTAATCAAACTTTAGCAGAGTTATTTAAATCAGATAGCTTAGTCGCAAAAGAAAATCAAAATACTGATGAAGGAAGTATTGCAAATCATACCTCTATTATTCCTTATTTTGATAACGAAATTTTCAATTTCAAAGTTGAAAATTACTTTTTAGGAGATGGAATTCACGAAGGCGAAAGTCGTTTAAAATCAGGCTCAATCGGTTTTGAATATCAAAATGGCAAGCAGATTTCACTTGACTTAAATCATTCTAGAATTATTTTTGATACTACAAATTTAGTAACTGATGAAGTTCCTTTCAATTCTGATTATGGCACATACTTGAATGCATACTCAAGAATTGATATGCTTCAGGATTTGATTGGTGTTGAGGATTGTTATCTTTTTGGTATTTATGAAACAAAAATAAAAGATCTTTGGGATGAAAGTTATTTTAGAAGCGTTTCTGATAATACTGCATCTGGTGTAAAAGATAACGGGTCTTATTTAAAAGCATTAAACAATGCCAAAGGCGCTTTAGCCTCTACTATAAAAGCTATAGAATATCAGGAAATTTATATAGATTCATTAAAAAAGAATTTGGAAGATTTAAATTCTATTTTGAAGAATTTGGATTCCCAAAAACTTTCTGAAGAAGCTCATATAAAAAATCTTGAAGATCGCGTAAAAGTTTTAATTGAAGAAATTGATATTTTAACAAAGGAAATTTCTAATTTAAATGAAAAAATTGAGCAGGAGTCAGCCACTAAATCTGAACTTGAAGAAGATATACAATCTATAAATGAAGAAATAAAAAACTTTGAGGATATTATTGCTGAGTTAAATTTTAACTTGAATATAAAACTTCAAGAATTAGAGGCTGCAAAAGAAGAAGAAGCAAAACGACAAACTTATGAGGAAGCTGTTTCTAAATTACAAACAATTCAATCTGAATTAAATCTAGAAAAGACAAACGAAGAGAAAACAAAAGAGGGAGGTTATCCTGAAGTTCAAAACTCAGATGTTTCTTCATTGTATTTGGAATTAGAAACTGAAGGTGAAGGGGAAAATCGTGAAATAAAGGATTTTTCAGACGGTACTTATATTTTCCAGCATACAGTAGAAAATTATTCAGAAGAAAGATTTTATTCATTAAAGAAATTGAATCTTGGACTTCCTGTTGATGGCAATTCTAATTTAGCTACAAATGTTGAAGGTCTTTATGATAGTGAGGGAAGAGAAATAACTTTAGTTGTAAAAAGCCCTGTGGGAAAATCCGGTACATATTCTTGTACATATTACAGAGATGCAATTAAAAGTGATAGTGAAGACCTTCAAGAAGAATTTAACGAGAGTTACTATATAGAGGTTGTAAAATCAGATGATGAAGACGTTTTGGAAAAACTTTATAGATACAAAAATTTGGAAATCTATAAAGATGTTTACTACGTATCTAGAGGTTTAAATAGTTCTAAAAACATTGTTCCTAAAAAATATATTGTAACTCAAAATAGTATAAATGGAGTTGAATCCCGCGTTTTTGAATCCGGTGAAAATGTATACAGAGGAGATATTGCTGCTGAAAATTTTGAGAAAATAATAGAAACTCTAGATAAAGATATAAAAGATTTGGAATTCTTTATATCTGAATCTTTTACGCCTGATGCTGTACAAAATCTTGAAAAAGAGATTGAAGGTATTCGAGCTGAAATAAATTCTCAAAATAGTAAAATTGATGAAAAAGAAAAATCTTTAACTGAATTAAAAGATAAGTTAACAATTTCAAATGATAAAATTGCAAGTTATCAGAGTTCTAAATCTCAAAAACAGGATGATTTAAATGAAAAAATTCTTTCAAATTCAAATGTAAATTATGAGTTGGAAAATAGTAATTTAAATTTGGAAAAAATTGAAAGTGAAAAAACAAAAAGAATTAATGAAAATAACTCTTTAGTTTCTACAATAGAACAAGAAGAAATTAAGTTAAAAGATTTAAATAAGAAAAAAGAGGATGAAGAAAAAAATGTAGCTTTTGCAGAAAGTGAGTATGAAAATAAATCTGAAAAAAGTGATACTCCTTTGAAATATTATTATTCGGAATTGGAATTCGAAGATTTTTCAAATTCTCAGGATCAATCTCTTTCTGAAGATTTAATTACAAAAACTTTAGTAAATTATACACTTTCTAGGAAATCAAAAACTTTACAAAAACGCTTGACGACAACAGAAGCGTTCTTGGATGTTATTTCATTTGCTGTAAATTATGGTAATAAAGTAAATGAAAGTGAGAAAGAAAGTTATAGCAATAGTGAAATTGAAAAGGATTGTAAAAGGTTTGAATCTGTAGAAACTTGGGAAACCCTGAAAAGAGTAATGGATGCATCAGAGCATAGATATGAACCTCATAGAATCTTTGATTTGGATCTTTCTGAAAGTTTTTCTCCAATAAATGGAGGTAAAACATTTGAGGAGATTAAAGAGCATAACAGAAAAGTTTGGCAAAGAGTTTTACTTTCTAAAAAAATCGAAAAAGGAAACTATACTCCTTCTAATACAAATACAAGCTTAGGTGGATATTTTGTAGAGGGTGTTTTAGCTGCAGATCCTTCATTGTTACCTTATAGAGATAACAATTATATCTCTAACTTAAAGAAGGAAAGTTCTTGGAGTATAGAAGTAGTTTATGTACCAAAAGATGCAGTTTTAAGTGGTTTGGATGTAAATAAAATTTACTTGCAAGGAAAAGTTACTACTTCAAGTCCAAATCTTTATGGTACTTATTGTCAAAGCAGTTCAGGTAAAACTGCGGAAAACAGCGCAAATGCTTTAATTGGTGCAAAAGCTTTCCAAAATCAAACAGAGTATAATATATATCAAACAATAAGAAAATTGTTTACAGATTTATTCACTAAAGATGTAACTAATGAAAATTCTTTGTATCATAAATTGTTTGAATTGATTTACCCAGTTGGATCCGTTTATATGTCTTATGATAATAACTTCAATCCAAATAAAACTTTTGGAGGAAAATGGATTCAGATTTATGATAAATATTTATATGCAGTCGGAAATGAAAGTAATGTTAGTATTTCAACTGTTGTAGGAGAATGGGGGCACGGTACTAGTTTCAATGGTAAGAAATTTGCACATACTCATACTCTTTCTATAGGAGAAACACCTTATAGATATCATACATTTACAGGTACATATTTTGTTAATAGTGTTAGTTACTCAGGCTGGTGGGGTAGTATTAGTAGAAGCTCTGCATATGGTTTGAATTCTCAAACACTTAAAACTGCAAATGCTCAAAATACATTAACATGGCACAAACCAACGGTTGGTTTAAAAGTTTGGAGAAGAGAAAAGTTATCTAACTCTTAGAAAAAATACAAAAAGAACCTTTGAGAAAAAGGTTCTTTTTTTTTGATAGATTTTAAATTGCTCGTACTATATTTTTTTAAAATTTTTAAGGGTCTGAAATAGAATCGATTGGCGTTGATTGTATTGAAAGTATCAAGCAAAGGTAGTCATACCTCTTCAAAATGGCATCAAAAGTAACCGACAACAACGATTACATTGAAGCAAAAGCTGCATAAAACTCAGCTTTCTGCGGATTCAGGCACTCAAATAAGTCCTGACGGAATGATATGAGGTTTCTAGTAGTAATTGAAATTCCGTTGCCACCACTAGATAGCTTCTTAAAGGGAAACCAAAGCCAATTGACTCAAGTGGAGTTGAGAAGCGAAAATTAAAATCCACCTTCAGGTAGGTGAGCATCGTGACACCTAAGAGTCAAAAACCTTCGATGTTAAGCTTGTATAGAAGTACTTGAGAGAAAAACGAACAAGACGGGAGAGGCAGAGCTCCCCAGATCCATTTAAAACGCTCTTTTTACCAGGAGCGTTTTTTAATTGCTTTTTTCTGAAACCCTATATTTTTATTTGTAAGAAGGAGGTTTGTATGTCTAGTTATTTTGATTTTAGTGTTGAACGGCAACGCGAAGATGGAAAAGGATGGTCTTTAATTGCTCATTCTGATTACAGAAGTGATCTCGAAGTTATCAACCCTTATATTCTAAAAGGTATTTTTTGGGATACAGATAAGTTTCAAAAATATGCTTCTTTGAAAGATGATTTGACTAAAGGTACAATCCTGCAGTTTAGTGAAAAAATCGAAAGAGTTTCTTTGCCTGCGGATGAAAAAGATCCTTGGTACAAAATAAAGAAAGAAACTCTTGAGAATGAAGATTATCCTTATAAATATGAAAAGCAGGCTCGTAACTTTAATTTTGAGGAAAGCGGGCTTCTCTCAACTCTCAATACTTTGAAACAGAAACTTGAATACAAATGGAATGAAATTGAAATTCCCTTTGACGAAAAAGTTATCAATGAAAAAATTGATAAATTCTCTTGGCTTTTCAATTATGAGTTGGAAGAAAATGAAGAAATTAAAAAAGAAATTGAAGAGAAAAAGACAATAGATTTTTTCATTGAAAAAGGTTGCGCAGAAAGATTCCGTTTTTCTCCTCATTCCTCCTTTCAGGATAAAAGAATTGTTTATATAAGTTTTGATACAATTTGGGATGCAGAGCAATTTCTAAAATACCAGGCTTTTCCAAATCAGGAAATACCCACTTGCATAGAGCCTTTTGTAAAGAGTTATCAATATTACAATGGGTCTAAAGAAGTTGTGCAATACCAATTAAAAGATGTAAAAATCTCAAATTATGATGATATCCTTGCATTGATTAACGAAGTTGAAAAATCTCTAAACCGTTATAAAAAAGCTTGTACCGTTGAAAATCTTGCGAAAACTTTTATTCAGGATAATTTCATTGAAAACGCTTCTGAAGAGGATTTAAAAACTCAACTTGGCAAGGATTTGAAAAAGTTTGTAAAAGGAGCTGACGCTTATGAAGATGAGGAGTATGAAGAAGAACTTGAAACTCAGTTGACTGAATTGAGATTGCTTGCGCGCTTTGTTGGCTCAAATGGAAGATTGATTTGGATTATTGAATGAGGTACGTAAAATGGAAATGATTGAAAAGAGTATTGCAAAATCAATTTCTGAAATAATGGCTTGTTTTGATTTTGATAAATGCGCGAAAATTCTTGAAGCTATAGATTCGAAATTTGTAATTGAGGGTATTGAAAAGTATGCAAATTCTTCTGACTTGAGAGAATGGGCAGAAGATGCTTTATGGGAAGCTGTTCAAAAAGGAAAAGAGGAAAATGCAAATGAATACTTTGTTGAAACAAGAGGTAGTCTAAGAGCGGAATATATTGCAGATAAGGAAAAGCCTTTTTGTATACTCTCTTTTATACCTGAGAGATGGGGAGATTTGTGAAAAAAAAAGAGAGGTTTTGAAGCCTCTCTTTAATAATTAGAAAAACTTTAATTTACTCCCAGTACCCCCCGTCTATAACGGAATTATCATTCAACAGCATTCCTGAGTGGTTTGGTAAAACATTTACAGGAGTTTTACCACTTTCAGGTGTTGAAGGATTGTAAATTGAATTTCCAATTTGATAATCTACATTGTAACCTTCTCCATTTGGATTTGCAGAATCTTTACCTGCCCCTTGTCCTTTTGGAGAACTGAAAAGTCTTGATTCAAGTTCTGATTTTGTAACTAATGAAGATTTAACTCCACCTACATATGAACCGCTTTCATCTTTTGTAGGCATTGTAGTAAACAAATCCAATGTCAAGGATTCACCTGCAACATATGTTTGTTTTACTTTGCTATCGTTGATTTGTTTTGTTTTCTTTCCAGTTTTTTCATCTATAACTTCAACAACAGTTTGCAGCCAGTCTACAGTTCCTTTTGAAGAGAATTCCTCTTTTAATGTAAGGTACAAATCATCAATAATTTGCTTTATAACCGCAAATCCATAATCAACAAATTCCTCTGTTGCTAATGTACCTGAATGCTGAGGGAAGTAAACTTTTGGCTTTGCTTCGTTTGCAATTTTGAAGTTATAAATTGTATCAGCCTCAGTATATTCTGTGAATTGGAAATCCCCGAATTGGAAACCTGTAAAGTTGGAATTCTTTTCACCTTCTTTAAGTTTAAAAGCATCTCCAATGCTTACTGAAACTTTATTATTTTCTTTATCCCCAAAATAACTTGCTACATTGAATTCTCTTGTATGCCAATCCTCTGTTGTTGGCAATGTTGAATCAAGGTATTTATTCCAAAAGAATGTTGGGGAAACAGTTGTTTCTGTATTATCCAATCCCTCAATGTTTAAGGATTGTTCTTTTGTTCCAAATGCAACTCTTGAATTGTGAGCGTGACCTTGAGCAGAAATTACAGGAATGTGATTGTCATCAGTTTTTGATGTTTCTCCATCCATAAATAAAACGGAATTTTCATTCTTGATTGATAGATGGTTTTTATCAATTGGATCAAGTTTTACTTCTTTTGTTGCAGCTGTTGTTTTTGCCGAACCTGACTTCCAATCGTAATATGACATTGTACGATCATTATCTTTTAATTCAACAATGCCGCCTGAAAGAATAGTTTCTCCAACTTTCAATCCTGTAAAAGTTGTGGTATTGTCGATAATGTCAAAGTATGTTCCATTATAAACAATCCAGTCGCCGTTGTTCAATGCATGAGTTACTTTATAGCTTGTACCGTCTGCATTTTCTACAACATCATCTTCGTCTTCATCAAAATTGAAGATACCTGTGCCATCATCATTTTTGCCGAAATTTGAAATATCAAAATTTCCACCTTGCCAAATCCAATAGCATCCAACCTGGAGTTTTTCATCAGGAGAGTTTGAAATTTCATTTGCATCCTCATTTCCATCCAAGTTGGTAGAGGTGTTTGTTGTGGCTCCTCCATTTTTATTTTTTACCCAATTATTAAATACTTCAATTGCGGAAGTTGCGGATTCAGGTAAATCAGTTGAAGCCAAAGTACCCATATACTTTGGGGCATTCAAAAGGAAATCAGGCAATTGAGAGCTTATGATTTTTCTTGTTTTTGGATCAATATCAACTTTTGTTCTGAAAAGTCTTTGGATATATTCCTTAATACCGTTCTTTAAATTTCCCTCATCGTCAACAGCTTCTGAGAATTCTTTATCAGTACCATCTGTACCCGAGGTTAAATTCCAAATAGTTGTTGCATAATCATCAGCTCGTAAAAGGTCATTTGGATCAATTTTCGAAGCTTCTGCTAATCCTCCGTAAAGAGAAATTCTTACAAACTTTACACCGCTTGCTTTTCCATCTTTTGCAAAGCTACCGTCATTTACTCCTGCAGGTAAAGCAATAAACAAATCACCTTCAAAAGCAGTATCTGTATCTTTCCAATTGTCAAGGTTGAAACCCTTTAATTCATAAGAGTTTGTACCTTTGTTGAATGGAATATAAAGGATTTCTCCATCATTGAATTTTGCGTCTTCAGGGATTTCAATTACAAAAGAACCCTTAATTTCTTCACCTTTATCATTTAATTTTTTAGTAACATATGGCAAGCCTGCTTTACCACTAGTTACTAAAGGAGTCCAACCATAAGTCTCACTTAAATATTGATAATGTCTTGCAGGCCCATCTAAGAAATCTTTTAATGTACTGCTTGAGCCATCTTCCTTTTTTAGGAAGTTTCTCATTGAAGAAGAAATCAATTTTTCAGTATTGATTTTTACCAAAGCATCTGAAGAATGATTCAAGTGTAAAACAACAAATTGATTCATTCTTGGACTATAGAAGAACAAATCGCCAGGGTTAATTTCTGAATCAGCTTCAGAGGAATTGCTTGCAATATATTTTCCAAAAATCTTTTTCAAAGAAGGTTCTGTATTTGCAACTTCTTTAATATAGACGGTATCTGCTCCTTGATACATGTAAATGTAATTTGGATTTGCTACCGCTGTTGTCAAAGCCTGTGCAGATGTGGTTGCAGTAATTCCTCCCCACTTTAATGATCCACTTGAACCAATTGCATAAACTTTATTTTGCGAATTTGTACCCGCAAAAATATCACCAATTTCTATACTAGTGATTCTTGTTTCTTTTCCACCCGAAATGTCAAAAATTTCTTTTTCTTTTAAAACTTCATCCTCTTTTACTGTTGAAAGGAAAAGTTCACCAAAACCTAACGGTCTTACATTTAAAAGAGATGTTAATTTACCCCTTGGAATCTGAATTATATTTCCTGCCATATTTTAGATTTTCTCCTTAACTAATTTCTAATAAAAATTAGTTTTAAAAAAAATGAGGTGAAAAATTGCCAGTAATAATTCAACATAGCAGAGGAGATATAAGAAAAAAACAAATTGAAGATTTAAAAAACGGGCAATTTTTCTGGTCGTATATTAATACTGATCCCTTCAATCCTAAAGGCAACTCTTTTTCAAGAGGTCAGCTTTGGGTAAAAGATCCTTCATCTCAGAACTTTACAGAAATTGCAGACCGTCGTTCTTTAGATTCTTTATGTTTTAAAGGTTATATAAATCCAAATGTATTTAATGGGGATTTTATAAATTCAAAAGATATAGACTTTTGCAGATGTCATAAAGGAGATTTTTGGATTTTTGAAAAAACAGATAAAGAAAATTATCAGATAAATAATGAAAATGTTTGTTTTTTCAAAAGCGATATTTTAATTATTACAGATACCGTTTATGAAGATGTAAAAAATCATACTTTCCCTGACAAATTAACCTCTGTAAAATATATAAGAATACCTGGCACCCTTTTTGAAAAAGAAGATTCCGATTTGGAATCTGATGCAATGAGAGATGCTATACTTGAATTGGAACAAAGACTTTTATATAAAGGGGAAATTCAAAATTATCAAGAGTTTAGTAATTTAAAAAAAGGAAAAGGCTGGCTTTATATTTTTACAAATCCCGTTTGGATAAAAACATCTCAAGTGGATTTACCTTTAAGTAGACAAGTAAGTACTGAAAATGTAAAAACAAAACGAGGGGATTTTATTTATTGGAATGGAGAAAAATGGGTTTTAATTCCATCAGGTTCAACCGCAAAAGATATTGATTATACTCCAAATTCCGAAGAAATTGAGAGTGTTGCAACTTTCTCCGAAGAACATAAAAAATTATTAAAAGAAACTGAAAATGTTCAAGAGGCTTTGGATGTATTAAATAAATCAAAAGCTCAATTGGATGAAACCGGAAAAGTCCCTTTATCTCAATTACCTGAATTTTTACAAAAAGGTTTAGTTTTTGAAGGTATTTTTCAACCTATTAATGATAAAAATAATGTTGAAAATCAAAATGAATGGCCGGTTCCTGAAGAGGATGGGACAAAGTTAAACGGTCATTTTTGGATAGTTGATTGTCTCGGAGCTTCAAATGTACAGTATATTGATAAAGATAATCCAGGTAGAATTGTTGAATTAAATACAGGGGATTGGATTGTTTGGGTTGAAAAAACTGGTAAGTTTGAAGTTGTAGATAATTCAGATCAATTACAAGGTATAAGAGTTATTTACCCTGACTTAAACAGCGAAAAGTTTGAAGTATTAAAAGGTATTGTTGATATTACTGCAGAAGGAAATTTAAAAGTTCGCCTTTCTGATAATACAATAATTATTGGAGAAAAAACAGAGTCTTTAAGATCTGACCCTGATGCAATGGGTAAGAAAAATTATTTTTCTAAATTCAAAGATCAAACAACTTTAATTCCTGGTTCAATGTTTCAGACTCCAACTGGAGATAATAGAATTATTACTGAAGTGGGATTCCAGGTTGGTCAGCCAAAAAATAAACAAATTGAAAATGTATACGGCGATGTAATTATACGTAAAACACCTGGAACTCAAAATGCTTCAGGCTTATCAAATAATGAACTTGCGTTTGATACGTTCTTTTATAATACCGAAGAACAAACCGCAGAAAGATGGACTACTATAAATGCAAGTATGAGAAGGAATTTAGCAAAAAATTTACTTGAGGATACTGTGCATTTAACTTTACCTGAAGCAAGTTCTTTATTGGTTGGAATTATGGCAGATGAGGAATTGGCTCCAAATTATATTCCAAAAACAACTTTAGATGGATTTATAAGTGATTCCTTAAATTCAGAGATTGCTTTTACTGATAAATATCTCAAAGAAAATTATGAAGAGGGTTATCTAAATGTTGGCTACGGCCGAACTGCATCTGAAGATATTGATACGGGTGAAATTACTTTTTATGCAAAATCAAAAGATAAAATAAATGAATATCAAAAATTTTTTGGATTCTATACAAGTCCTCATTCTAATGTGGATGACAAAGATGTAATGAGTGAAGTAACTGAACATTTTTTAAATAGAGAAAAATTAACAAGCAGAACTCATTTAGTAATCAATCCTTATATTATAAGTCAAACCGAATTAGAGAATTTTGTAAAAATGCCAAGAGGTAGCGGTACTTTACTTCTTTGGGAAGACTTCTTTATGATTTTTGGAAACCCTGGTATTCCTTTAATGATTCCTGTATGGGAACATATGCATTATGCAGGTTTTAATTTTATCGGTTTGAGTAATTCTCCAATTACAATAAAAATAAACAGACCGAAAAAAGATCCTGTTGATGTTGAAAGAACAAATGATTTGGCAAAAAATTATGGTCCAGGAGATAAGTCTACCTGGTCTTATATAAGTTCAAATAAAGAAGGTTCTTTACAGGATAAATTAAGAGGAAATATTGACGATGTTGTTTCTTTTGATTCCTGGCTTGAAGCTCAGCGTTCAATTGCTACAAAAGAAGCTTTTATTTTACCTTCTACTTCAACAGCGGATTCTTTATCTACTCAAGCTGTAAGTACTACAAATGAAATTACAAAAGACCCAAATGAAAAAGTAAATGATACATATGGTAAAGATAGAGCAGGTGGAGCTTTCCAAAGAATTTTACCTTCAAGAACTTTATACAAAGACGACTCCACATATTATGATTGGCATACAGGAGAACTAATCCCGCAAAACACAACCGATAAAGATGTGGAGATGCCTGCTGTTGGGGGTGTTTTACTTACTACTAAGTCTAGAATTGACTGCGGAATTTACCTTTCTTGATCTCGTTTTTGGAACGTGCTTTACTACATAAGTGTCAGTTGGGTACATTCCCCAACCGTCAAGAAAACCTGACTCCCTTAGTTCAAAGGTTTTTCCTTCAATGATTTTCTTATGAATTGTAATATCCTCAAAAATATTTTTAAATTCAGAATAGTCCCGAGGGTATTCACAGTTTACATAATAAACTTCATTTGCTTTTGAAATAACAGATTGCATCAATCTTGAAAGCTTTATTTCAGCTCGCGGGAATTTTTTCATTTTCTCTGTAATAACCTCAACAATAATTTCTTTCTGAGATTCTGTCATTTTGTACTCCTTGAGAATAATATAGCAATAACTTTTTTACATTTATGGGATAAATTTCTTTAAGTTTTCTCCTGCATTCCACATGCAACCTTTTTCACTAGATAGATGTTCCAGCTAATTTCAAGATCTTTGTGAGCCTTCAAGATTTCATCTTTGACCTGAAATGCTTTTTGTTCTGTTTCAAATCGAAAAGAAGTGGTTGTATTGTCCTTTGGTATAATATCCAACTTGTAATATTCAAATGCCATATTTTTACTTCTTTTTTCAATACAAAGGCAAATTGCGGGTAACCTGATCAATCAAGTAACTTTCATCAGGTCCAATTGCAATACAGGTTTTTGTCTTTTCACCGTGGAATTCTGTATGCCCATTGTCTGTAATCTCACAAACATTCAAAGCCAAATTCCTTGCTTTTTCGGCAACCGCATTCAATTCTTCTTCGGAATTTACATATACACAGATTTTTGTATATTCTCCTGTAATCCAATCTTTTACACTTTTTGGAATTGTAACTGTAGGTTTGTTGAGAGAAAAAATAATTTCGTCTTTTACTCCGCGAGTTTGAATGAAATCTGTCTCATTCAAATTGCTTCCAAAAAGAGTTTGCAAAATAGCTCCAACTGCAGCATGAGAGCCTTGGCTAATTTCTTTACCGCGCCTACAATGTAGGTCTTTTCTCATTACTAAAACCATTTTTGGTTTGCGTTCATTGATTTGTTTAGATTTTTCATTAAGTGTCATCATTAAAAACAATATAGGAAGTGTGTTTCATGAAATGGAATCAAAGTCCTAGTTCTATTTCTAAATTCTCTATCAGGATATTTTCATATTTCCAACGCAAAACTCTATACTTTTCAAAATCTTTTACTTGAATGATTGCGCTTTTTATTTTATTTTCAAAATATACAATTGAAACCCAATTTTCATCTCCTGTTGGTTTTCCTTCTTTCCAGCTGAGATCTTTTATTTGAGCTTTTAAATCTTCAGAAGTTTCAAATTCAGTTACTTTGCCGTATTTACATTCCATTTTGGCAACGTATTTTGAAAATAATTTATTTACGTTATTTTCATAAATATATTTTTTTGATTCTCTTATATGACCTTTGAAGAATAAAACTTGTAATTTTGTTTTTGGGTTGTCACATTTGAAGTCGAAGGCCTTTTCTCCTTCGCTCCACCAAAAATGAGGAAAAATCTGATTTTCAAACTTTGCAGGAATTTTATGAATTTCTACTTCGCTCCAATTTTTAATTTTAGCTTTGATTGCTTCAATTAAACAATTACTATACATTGTTACTTCCTCACTGCGTAAAATATAGTATTTTCCTTTCAAAAACTTGCACTAATTTTATAAAAATAATGGAGATTTTTAAAATGCGTACTTATTTGAGAGAAAAAAGATTTGCAGAAAAGCAAACAACAAAAAAAGGTTCAAAAATAGATCTTACCCAGCTTGACGCAGAAGATTTGAAAAAAACTTTGGAGGAAAAGCTCGGAACAGAACTTACTTGGGATGAGTATTCTTGGACAGCAACCGGAGAGTTTGCAGGCTGTGAGATTACTTTGAATTTTGTTGAAAGTGATAAAGGCAATAAATATCAATTGTCTTATGCAAAAGAAGGTTCAATTCACGACAGAAGTGTTTGGGAAGATGACAATATGGATGATTTTGAAAGAGATACAGATGCAATGATTGTCGAGCTTGGCGATTATGCTGAAAATGGAGAAACTCCTGCTGAAGATGATAACGGGGATTTGGAAGATGAAGATAACGGAACTCTTGAAGATTTTGAAGAACCGGAAGAAGAGGAAGAATTAGACTTTGGAGAATCAGCTCCGAGATGGATTAAAGGATTGCGTTAATTAAAAAATGGGGTATTTTAAATATACCCCATTTTTTTTTGCGACAAAGACAAAAGGACTAATTATTTAAAAAACAGGAGTTTATAATGAAAGAAGATATAGAAAACGGATTTTATAATGATCCTTTTGAATATGATTTTTTGAAAGAAGAGGATTTCAATGATTACGAGGAATCCGTAAAACTTCTTCAAGAAAATACTCACTTTTTGAAAGATTACGATCCTTTTGAATACGAAGACCCTGAAACCGCAAAGGCAAGAGAAAGTAACGGTGGGTTTATAATGGATAGGGATAGATGGAAGTCAAAGCATCAGAAAACAAAAAGGCTTGCCGTTGGAGCTTGGGATTCACCTGGAGTTGACGTTGAATGGCCGGAACCTTTAGTAGATGCCTTTATGGATGAGCTGGAGGAATTTAGAGAAAAAGGAGGAAATTCCGCTTGGGAAAATAAAGCTCTTTGTGATAGAATTTTGCAAAGATATGGGGATAAAAGATTTATTGAGGGAAATAAAAAATGAAAATAAAAGAAACAAGGGTTCATAGGTATAGACCAAATCCAAAATTAAGAATGACTCCCGCTTTGCTGCTTGTTTGTCTTTTTGAAGAAATACTCAACAAAGATGGATGGAAAATTGAGGAAGATGGAAGGGGTAATGATTTTGAAATTACCGCGTCAAAAGATTTTTTCAAAATTAAATTCAAAGCGGATATTGAAGACAGAGAAGCTACAGATTACAGAATGAAGCTGTTTGTAACTTATGATACAGACGAAAATGATTCCGAAACAATTGGAATCTGGGTTGGTGGAAATGAAAAAGAATTAAAAACTGATTTTGAAGATTTGAAAAATGTAATTGAAAACTTCAATGAAGAAATAGATTCTTTTTCCACACCCTCTTTTTAACTTTTAGGGACCCAAAAAATAGAGGGTCCTTCTTTTTTCAATTCAACAATTTTTATCTCATTTTCTTTCAAACCCGGATATTTTGCCCATTGATAATTATTTTGATTCAACCATTCGCAAATCTCTTCACTTGTATTTTCCGGTAACATTAAAAATATCTCTTTTACTTCAGGGTTTTTTATTTTAAATTTATTTTCATATCTTTTGAAAGCTCTTTTAAATTCTCTTAGCATGATGAAAAAAATATAGTAAAGAATTCCGAAATTGAGTAAGATTTTTAATGTATCACATACCTATGATACATTAATCTCCAAAACTTTTTATGGATTCAGTGAACTACCCGGTATCATCCTCAAATTCATAGTCATATTCAAAGTCTTCATCCTCAAGTAAATCAATGGCATCCGCCTCCAACTCTTCAAGGAAGTCTTCAAATGTGAACTTTTTAACTATTGTTCTATTATTATTATCTTTACTTACTTCTTCTCTTTTCTTTATAATATTACTCATTTGTCCTTTATATTGATTTATCCCTATATAATACTCCAAAGCTTTACTTTTCACTATTTCTTCTATTTCTTTGCATTCTTTATCTGTATAAAATCCATCATATATTTGCAATACATTATATCCTTTTTCTAATAATACTTTTAATACTCTCATATAAATGCATGATTCGTGAAAGAAAATTTCGCTATCATATTTTAATTCTCCAATTATTTCTTCAATTGATTTCTTATAATTATATAGGACTTTGTCTAATCCTTTCCATTCCCCTTTATCATAATTTCCTTTAAGCGAAATTGCTCTCTTTACATGCGCTGCAAGCATGTTATATGAATCAAAGTATCCTCTCATAAAAAAATACTTGTAAATCTTTCTTGCTTCTTCATCCCATTCCATATATTCTGAAGGCTCTATTTCAACGTATTTATCAAACATTATTTTGTACAAATCAATGTCATTATCCAACCATTTTCCATTTGTAAGCAAATATGTCACTCTTGGAACAGATGATTTCACATCAAATTCATATTTTAAACCGTATTGCTCTAATAATTCACTTCTATACTTTATCCATTCCTCATCATCATCTTCTTTTTCTTTTTTTGCGTTAACACAGCTATTTGTTGCTCTAATACCTATTTTTGTTACCGCGGTTTCATCTCTATTCCAGGTGAAACTAGGATTAAATCTAATTTGCCTATCAGGATCATCAGCATAATATTTCTCATTTATTTCATTTGCCAAATTTTGAAAATATTCGAGTTGAGGGTAATTTTCATAAAGTTGCAACAAAAGGTAATCCTCAAAATCTTCTTTTGACAAGTCCTCCGGTTTCATCATATACAACTTTGAACTAAATCTTACTTCTGAATTATCAAAAAACTCAATTTTTTTTTGGAATTTTTTGTTTTTCAATGTTTTAGAGCCGTTATATACGACTTGATATTTTTTTATGTTTTTCATTTCACAGTATTCCTTAATTTTATCTTCAGCATCTTTGCTATAAACATATGATTTACTCCTATTAAAGTAATCACTATTAAAGCGATAAGTACTATCATAATTAGCCAACAACCCAATTTTTTTCATGTATTTAATAAAATTGCTCACATTCATTTCTGAACCGCAAAGAGCTCTCATTGTTTTAGAGGTACATGCAATACTCATTACCGTAAAACCATCTGCAAAACGGTTTCTTTTTTTTGAATCAATAAATGCTAATACTTTAGAAAGTTTTTTTTCTGTGCACTTGACTGTACGTGTTTGTGGAATATTGAAATCTTTTATTGAAAATTTTTTGGAAGGTCTTTTGACTGTTGTATAAAATTTTTTTATTGTTTTTTTGTCGTCTTCTTGAAGTTTTTTGTAAGCTTTTCTTAACTCTGTTTTTGTCATAAAAAATCTCCTTGCCAGCCAAAGTTTCCGGGCCCGGTGGCAAGGAGACCTTGACAACTACTTTCGTAGTCCAATTAAAAGCATTTTTCCTTGCTTTTAATTTATTATAGTTAGTGGAAAAAAATTTTTCCATTTTTGTAAAAAGAAGTGAATGTATCACGAGATAGGTTTTTAAAACTTTTTTTCAAAATTTTAAATATATAATTGAAATCACTTAACTCGTTGTACATTCGGTTGTTTAATGTATCATATGTTAGAGTTACCCGTTGTACATTAAAATCGCGTTAAAAGTTTATAAAATAAAGAAAAGAGATTGAATGTATCACGAGTTATGTTTTCTAAGCTTTTTTAAAAAGATTTTTTAATTTTTAAAATATAATATAAAAACCCAAAACTCGTTGTACATTTAATTCTTTAGAGGAAGGGGAAATTTTCTTTTTCCAAAGCCTATAATAAAAAACATAAAAAGTACAGTTGAGAAGATTTTCAAAAAAAAATGACGATTTTGAAATCCACTAACTATAATTAAGATTAAAATAAAAGGAGATAGCTTATGAGATTTACAATTGATTCAATTTTGACAAGCGTAGTTCAGAACTCATATTCTGTTCCTTCTATATATTTACCTCAATCTGGATATCTTGAGGTGACCTTTTGAGCAAATTATAAAAAAGCTTGAAAGGGAACCTTTAAAAAGGTTCCTTTTTTATTTTTCTACCTATAGCTCAGAGGCAGAGCACTTGGCCTGGGACCAAGGGGTCGGAATTTCGAAATTTCCTAGGTAGACTTTTGGGTCAATACAGAGAATCAGCAAACTCGGCGGTCTGTAAAACCGTTCTCTTTTTAGAGGTAGTAGGGGCGGCACCTACTTGACCCATTAAAGTTGTAAAAAGATTCAATAAAAATTGTAGGGTATTTTACAACCAAAATTACCTATAATTAAAAAACAATAACGCACGAATGGCGAAATTGGTAGTACGCAAGAGACTTAAAATCTCTCGACAGTAATTGTCGTGCGGGTTCGAATCCCGTTTCGTGCAAGCAGGAAATGTTTTAATGGCAGTCAGTTTTGGTAAAAACTAATCTGCAAGCGAGTAACTTAAAAGACAAGTAAGACACTTTTGAGTGAAAGCGAATTTTCACTCTGGTATAGGATAATTGGTAGTCCAACTGGTTTTGGTCCAGTCTGTTCTCAAAAAGACTTGTGCGGGTTCGAATCCTGCTACCAGAATTTATTGCAAATGATTGAAATCCAAGTTAGTCACAGGGATCAGTATTATCTGGTGCAAATCATAAAACATAGTACCTGGGGAACCTAGGGAAAGTGCAAATGCCTGTGGAAAACCGAAGAGTTTTATGAAGCAGGAAATTTTTGTATCATTGTTGCAAGACAACATAAATACGGAAACTGATGAACTAAAGATTCATTAGTGGTTCACACAATCCGCAATTACAATGGAGAGTAGCGGGGTGTTCTTATAAAGCATGCAGTATAATTACCGTAACGGTGCATGAGGGTTCAAATCCCTCCTCTCCAATAAAAAAGTTGTGGCTATGCAACTTAAAAAGATGCAGCGTTGTTTACGTTGCTACATAGTGTTTTGAGAATCGCTGCAAACCGCGAAACTCCCCTCTTAGCTGAGGGTCTTTTATGGATCGGTAACCCAACTGGCAGAGGTAATTGGCTCAAACCCAATCAAGTGTGAGTTCGAATCTCACTCGGTCTAATCGAGGATGGCCAAATTGGTAAGGCACCCCGCTCTGAACGGGAAAATTCTACAAGTTCGAATCTTGTTTCTCGAATTAAAAAAAAGCAAAAGCTGTTCCTATTTTACACAATTTGGGTTTTTTGTTTTATACAGCTCGCTTTTTTTACACAGGTGGTTAGCTCTAATGGTAGAGCATCGGTCTCCAAAACCGAGCGTTACGTGTTCAAGTCGCGTACCACCTGAATATAAAAACGCAGAAATTGTTCCTATTAAAATTAAGGGCAAGTGCGTGTCGTAGGTTCAAGTCCTACCTTTCCCAATTTTACGGGAAAGTAGCTCAGTGGGTAGAGCAGCATCTTTTATACAATTCGCGTTTTTGGAGTCTAACACCTAGTTGGCATGGGTAACAATCTTGAAAATTGTCCTGCGTGATGAGCGTAGCGAAGGTTCGATTCCTTCAGGCTCCGTTGAAAAAGAGAAGAAATGACTTCTCTTTTTTTTTTGGATTAAAAAAGCTACACCCTATATTTTTTCTCGATATGAACGCTGATGAGATTTTCAAAAAAGCAAGTGAAGACTTTGTAAAAGAAAGGCAAAATAACCATTTTTATCGTTGGGGTCAAGCTTGCTGGAATACCGCAGAAGATTTTGTAAAAACAAACGGATCTCAAAAATTAAAGAATGCATTTGAAGAATTGAGAGGTTCAAATGCTGATTGTTTTTACAATAGTGATGCAACTCAACGTTTTTACAAAGCTCTAAAAGTTTTAGGAGAAAAAATGAATAATAAAAAAGTTTACATTTCAGGTCCAATTACCTGCAACAAAGAACATTACAAAGAAGAATTTGAAAAAGCAAAAAAGTTTCTCGAAAGCAAAGGATATGAAGTAATAAACCCTGCAGAAGATGATTATACCGAAGAAGTAAAAAATGCAGGTATTGAGGATATTTGGTCTCAAGAAGCTTGGCTTTGGTTCACAAAAAGGGATATGGATATTGTATCAAAATGCGACGCAATTTACATGCTTTTGAATTTTGAAAAAAGTCACGGTGCAATTGTCGAAAAAGCAACAGCAGAACGCGCAGGGCTTGATATTTGGTATGAAGCTGAAAAAGAAAAAGTACCTGATTGTAAATAGAGGTGTATAAAAAATGCCAGCAATTATTTATTTTGATTATAGTTATGAGTTTACCAATTATTTGGGCGAAAGAATAAGCGTTGAAAATAAAGACCGAAGATTTTTGAAGTTACCTGCATTTGACAATGAAGAAGAATTGAAAAGTTGGGTGGAAGAAACTGAGAGAAAAATCGCAAAAGAAATTTGCGAAAAAGATTCCAGCCATGTGGATGTATACATTACAAACATAGTGAGGTTATAAAATGAAACCGACAATTTATATTTCAGGGCAATGGTTTTCACTGCATTTTAAATATCCAAAAAATATCCGCAAACTTTTGACAAAAAAGCCTTTAGAGTTTTTTGAAAATGAAAAAGTTTGGGTTGATGGAAAAGAAAAAGTTATTGACATTTGCATTCGCTTTACGAGAAAGTTTTCCTGTGAAAAGAATTGGAAGGAGCCGGATTTTATCCTTATTGAGGCTTTTGTAAAGAAAGAAAAAGTTTGGTTTGAAATGTATAGCCAACAGACTCCAATTCGTATAAATGAAAATTGGGAAATTACTTTTTGGTTTGATAAAACTGCAGATACTTTGGAATTTGACAGGGCAACTCTAGATTACCCAGATTATGAGACTGTTGAATTCAAATACAATGATGATGTAATTTACAAATGCGAAAAGTTTCCAAATCCAAAATTTGCAGAGAAAACTTATAAAACTATCCGCAAGCTTGGACTTTGTTCAGAACCAATTTTTGATTCTTTTATGCATTTTTACGACTGGAAATGTTTGTGTTGTAAAGGAGATCATTATATTAGCAACCCTGATCAAGGATATGTTGTTGAAAAATCCTCCAACCCTCTTCTTAAAGAAGGATTGGTAACTTATAAAAACCGTTTTTACGAACCTTGTGGAGAAAATATTTACAACAGACTTGTTTTTTACAACAAAGAAGAATATCAGAAAAAGGTACTTGATTATTACAAACCAAAGTGCTTGAAATGGTTGAATGAGTTAGAGTACAAAACCAAAGTTGAGCGCATGAGCAAAAAAGAATTTGAAGAACTTGGATTTAAAGGAGATCCAAAACCGAATTTTAAGGAGTTTGCTGCAAAAGCTGGATCTCGTTTGCGTGTAAAAAAAGTTTCGTTAAATGTTGAGGAAGGTCAAGTTTATAATCTGGAAGATGAGATTTTGACTCCTGATATTGAAACCGAAGAAGTTGTAACTTTTGACGAACTTGAATTTGAAAAGAATTACCCTCCTTTTGACGATATTTGGAAAATTGAAATGACTCAAGAGGAGATTGACGAAAATGGTAATTCAATTGGGGGAGCTTGGAGGGATTTAAGAAATGGAGAAATTATTGGAAGATTTTCCGATATAGATAAATCCAGATATGAAAAAGTAATAACTTTAGGGTTTCATACAGATCAACCCCCATTCAACGCTGTTCCTTGTCCTGTATGCAGGGACTTGTACCTTTCATTGTGCAGAAGCGGCTATTCTCCTTTGAATACTTTCCAAAAACTCAAAGAGAGATTTTATGGTTTGCTTTTTATAATCAAGCATAGGGGAAAATAAAATGAAATCAATGCTCAACTTTTTTGTTCAATCTCAAAATGTAACAGCTTTTAGGCATTCATATTTACAAAAGCTTGCGGAGTCGTTTGGAGCAAAGTGTAAAAACTTTACCCCTGACTCTTGTGATATGATTTTTCCAAACAAAGAAGCTTTTGAAAAGTTTGAAAATGCACGAAAACTCGTTAAACCTGAGGACTCTCAAAATGATTGACAAATTCGACGGTGAGTTTTCTTTTCTCTCCAATTTTTACATTTTTGATCCTCCAATTACAA
The DNA here is from genome assembly GCA_946631855.1 of uncultured Treponema sp. Taxonomy (GTDB): domain Bacteria; phylum Spirochaetota; class Spirochaetia; order Treponematales; family Treponemataceae; genus Treponema_D. Next base: position 27,054 of record CAMPAL010000019.1, read on the forward strand.
TCAGGTTGAATTCTTTTAATGCAATTGGTAATGGAGAAATTACAGTAAATAATACAGAAGCTGCTTTTCAGGCAGGCAAATCAAAAGAGCCTTTGAAGTATCAAAATATGTCTCCTCGAGAAGCCAAAAAAGCTGGTAGGCATGAGAAAATGTCTCAAATGGAAAAATCTCAATGGGATAATTACAAAAAGCTTGTCTTGATGAAGCAATTGCTGAAATTGAAGTTTGACAACCCTGATTTACAGCAAAAGTTAATTGCAACATATCCTGAAGAATTGATTGAAGGAAATTATTGGCATGATACTTATTGGGGTGTTTGTGAGGGAGTTGGTGAAAATCATTTAGGCAAACTTTTGATGGAAATAAGAAACGAACTCTATATTGAAAAATATGGATCTAATACAAATTAGAAATCAAATTTCAGACAATTCAATTGAAGTATATTCCTGCCATCCTGAGACTTTTTTAAAAGTAAAGGCAAATACAAAAGACTTACCTTTTAACTGGATTGTATATCCAAATCCATATTGTAAAAAGGATGAGTTTGAACAGGCTGATTTGTCAATTGAAGAAATGAAAGATTTTATCTTCAAAGTCGCTCTCCCAAAGTTTGGATTTGTCAAAGGAGAAAAAAGGTAAAATTGTTTTTTGAGGCTGTATCGGCTCAACCTCCTAAGTTGTAGTACCGTAAATGGATTTATGCAGGTTCGATTCCTGTCTGCCTCGTATGTTTTTTAATTTTGAATCTAAAAATTCAAAAAAGAAAACATGTTCTCCTAAATGTTGTTGAAAAATTAGAGACTTCGGTCTCTTTTTTTTTGCCTTTTCAAAAATCTCATACCTCACTAATTTTTGTATGAGTATCCAAATTTCTGCAAATGTTTTTAATAGTGCAATTCCAACACCTCTAACAAATGAGGTACCTCATTTATCTGTATATGACCTTTTGAATAAACAATTTAAAATGGATTGGTCAAGGCAGCTGATTGGTAATTCAATTGTACATTATGAAAATAAAGAATCTGTAAAAAAGATTGCAGGAGCGCAGTCTGATAATTATGTTCCAAAAATTGATGAAGTTGTAAACCCTGAAAATAATAAAAAATATTTAATTACTAGGGATAAAGTTAATTTTGATATTGACGGCTTTGTTGAAACAGAAATGGATTACTTAATGCATGAAACTATCCGTTATCTTGGAAAACTTTACCCAGATGATATGAACTCTTTGATTACTCTAACAGAGATGGAAAGGCAATCATATTTCAATGAAGCTTTACATATGATTCATTCTTATTTTGATACTGCTCAAATTTTAGATGAGGATGAAGCAAATACCTTTTATTTCCGTCTAAAGTTTTTGTTGGGAATTACAGGTATTCGTAAAATTACAGGAGTTTTGGATCAAGAAAAAGAGCTCATTCAATTATTAAATGTTGATGGATTTAAATTCTACACTGGCTATGATATTGCAGTAGATGAAAATAGCAATGTACAATTTTCAACTCAAAAAAGAATTGAGCAAAATCAAGAATTTAATTTATTCAAATATGTTTTTTGTGATGAAAAAAGTATGTCTAAAAAACTCTTAAAAGATTTGAGAGCTTATACAGATGATTTTAACTTTTTGACTTTCTTTGAAAATATTTCTGAAAAAAATTCTCTTTCTGCAAAGAATTCATTTTTACCTTTGTACAAAATAAATCTATATGGATTGAGAAATATTATTGAAGAGTATGTTTTGGATCCTGACCCTGAAGTAAAAAGAGAATCTATAAATAGATGGATTTCAGATGGGGTTTCTTCAGGTTCTTTGTTTATGGATACAAATCTTGAAAATTTAATAGAAATTCAGCCTGAACATATTTTCCCAAATTTCCAGCCTACTCCAGTTTATTTTATAGAATCTCTAGGAGCAAGCAATTTTGTCGTTCCTGCGGTTGGAAATGAATTTGAAATTTCTGATCTTTTGAAATATCAGGATTCTTATTTTGTAAACCATACAACATTAGGTGACTTGCCGATTAC
>CAMPAL010000020.1 GCA_946631855.1 uncultured Treponema sp.
AGCCCAGATTGAAAGAATACTTCCTATAAACAGGTGTGTAGCTTTATGTGTTTTTATAAGGGCAAAAACTAAAGCCATAATTCCCAAAATAAGCTGAAGTGAGAGAAAAGCTATTACCAGAAATTGTAAAGTACTTTTATCTGCTGTAAAAAAAGAGAAGCATGCAACTAAAAGAAATAAGATTATTCCCAGCGAGACAATAATATTTACTAATGTCGATTTCTGAACATCCTTCACCAACTCACCCTCTTTTTATATGATAATAATACAAATAAAAGTTAATCTTTACAATAACATTTCAACATGCTAAATTCAGAATCATGAATTTAAAAAGCATATCATTAGTCTGTCTATGCGTCTCTGCCCTTTTATTTTCGGCTTGTAAACCAAATCAAAACAGAAAAAATAAAAATACTATATCCAGCAACAAGGCTGAACTTAGAGAGATTCTTGCAACACAAACATTAAATGAAAAACAACGCTATTCAATCATCAATCAGCTTGCAAGTGGTTATCGTGCAGAAAAAGACTATCAGGGATTAATTCTCTTTTTAACAGACTGGGTTGAAGAAAATCCGGATGATATGTACAACTCCTACTGGCTTTTAATGACAGCAGATGCTTACCGTTCTACAGGAGCAGAACCAGTTGCAGAATACTACTTTGACAGAATTCTTCAGCAGTGCCCTGACCTGCTGGTAAAAGGAACTTCCGTACATTTTAAATGCCTGCAGAATCTTATTCAGATTAGTAAGACTCCTGCTCACCGCATTAAATATTTTAATGAACTTATCAATCGTTTTCCTCAGAATGTAAACACAACAGAACTGTATCTGCGACTGGCAATTGAATATCAGAATGATAATCAGTGGGATCAGGCCCTTAAAGCTTATTCCCTCTTTCTGGAACAGCCTGATGCAACAACCATTCAGATTCCAGGCGAACCTGATGCATACAAAAACGCCCGACATCTGGTGGACTTTAACAACTCATCTCAGGACTGGACTTTTGAAAGTCTTCCTGCCCTTGAAGAAGCTGTTAAAAAAGCTATCAGAACCTACAACTGGCGTCAGCTGGATAAATACAAGGCAAAAGTCAACTTCTTTACAATGTCATGGAAACAGGATGAAAACGATGCTAACTCTCAGGAAGAAACTCCTATGGCATCCTGGGCCCGTGGTAAAAGAATTAAATATGCAGAAACTCTTGATGAAGCTTCAAATCCTAACGAGGCTTATTTAAGAACCTGGGGCTGGGCAACTTATGTTTCAGTCTTCTATCTTTATTTCCGCAAAGTAGATTTTCCTCTAAACCCTGATATCCACGGAAACTGGGAATGGGCAGGAATTTACTTAGGAAACAAACTCTAATGCGTAAAATATTTCTGATTCTCTTCTCTTTGATTCTCCTTTCTTCAGGCTTCTGCCAGAATACACAGGATTTAATTGCCGTAGAACTGGACGAACTTGAAAATGAATCAGGCTTTACAGAAGATGAAGCACAGCCTTTCACCCCCGATGAGCTCCCTCAGCTGGAAAATGAAGCTAAGACCAGCGAAGAAGAAACTTCCACCACTCAGGACGAACTTTCTTTACCTCTGGACGAAGAAAAAACAATTCAGCACCAGCCTCTTCCAGGCATTCCCGAAGAAATTCTCCAGCGCCCGGATGTTGATAAATTTCGAAAACAGTATCTTACAGAAAAATGGTCAAATCTTTTATATCACTATCTGGAAGATGCAATGGAATACAGACTTTATGTAAGAAAAGCCATTGCAGACAGAGAAATGCCTTCGATTCTGGAATACCTGCCGGTGGTGGAATCAAACTACAAGACAAATGCAAAATCTAAATCAAATGCAATTGGAATGTGGCAGTTTATGGCAAATTCTGTATGGCCCTTCCTGACTTTGAATGATTTTGTTGATGAAAGACTGGATCCCTGGAAATCTACAGACGGAGCTTTAAGAAAACTTACAGATAATTACAACGTTTTTAATGACTGGCTTCTGGCAATTGCAGCCTACAACTGCGGGGTTGGAGCTATGACAAAATGTCTTAAAAAAGCAGAAGTAAAAGATTTCTGGTATCTGGTGGATAACAATCTTTTACCAAGCCAGACAGCCCATTACGTTCCAAAATTACTTGCAATTGCAGATCTTGCCATGAACAGCGAATACTACGGCATAGACCTGCCAGACCACAAAGAAGAATATGAACAACTGATAAACGAAAGAGACGGCATTTTTGACTACATCGAAGTAAACAAGGCCTACTCCATCAGTCAGCTTGCTCAGGAAATGAGAATAGCTGAATCAACTTTGAAACATCTGAACCCTTCTTTTATACTGGGAATGACACATCCTGCAAAAAAATGCCAGATACGTCTGCCAGTTGGAACAAAAGAATCTGCTGAACTTGCAATAAGCAAACTTACACCTGTTGAATTCCCATTTAAATACACCGTTGTAGCAGGCGATTCTCTCTGGTCAATTTCCAGAAAATACGGAGTGACTGTTTCTGCCATCTGCGAACTGAACAACATAAAGGAAAATGCCATCCTAAAAATAGGAAAAGTTCTTTATATTCCTAAAAAATAATCCGATGTATTAAATATGAAAGCAAAAAAGAATTTTATTGCCTTAAGTCTCTTTGGTCTTGTAGGACTCAGTCTTTTCGCCCAAAAAGGCACACCTTCCGTAGAAGCTGTCAGTTCCATCAACTGGATTACCAGAGTCTTTACTACAAAAATTTCTCTTGATACAGAAGCTGCTAAACTACAGATGCCTTCAGGAAAAAAAACAGCCTCTAACCAGATAAAAGCAAAAATGCCTCCTATCATCCAGCCAGCCCTGCTTTCTCTTTACGAAGATAATACAAAAACTTTATCTGATACTGTAATTGCCGACCAGCTTACTCTGGATCAGGTTTATCATTTTATAATGGGTGGATATAAAACTCCTGATGTTTTTACAAAAGACCTGAAAAAACTTAACACAACAAACACTTTAAATATCAAAGATTTAAGCAGGCAGTTAATCCGCCACAATTATGCTTTCACACCTGAAAAACCAATTGAATACGTTGCATCCCGTCCCTACTCAGGAATTATTATTGACGCCAGAGGTGCTTACCCGGTTCATGGAGAATACATAAAAAGCACAGTAAATCCCTGTCTCTTTCCTCAGATTTGGGATGATGAAATGAACCGCATTTTCGAAAAAAATCTTGTAAATCCTCAGATAGACCAGCAGGATGGAATTGTAGGCTACCACTACTCTGATGACACTTCAAACTACGAAAAAAGAGTTGGTGCAGATCCTCTTTATATCCGTGCTACCCAGGTTTACGGAAGAAACAGAACTGACCCTGTAATCAAACATAAAGATGCCTTAAAAATTCTGACTGTTCCTGAAAACGTAAAACTTATGCAGGAAGGAAAAGTAGTTATTCTGCTCGACAAAGAAAACATCATTTATGATATTGCCGTTGCTGAAAAAGATACTTCATATTATGTAAAATACAATGCCGTAAAACAGTACTTCTACGAAAACAAAGTTCCTGGAATTATGATTTCAGATTCAATTGACGGAATTCTTTTCTCTGTTGATTTGAAATTCTACCCGGATTCAGAAGAACTGCTTCCATCTGAAAAACCAAGAATTGAACTTATTGCTTCAGAACTCAAGAAAATTTTGATGGATGATGGCTACACCATTTTAATTGAAGGACACACAGCAGATGTAGGAAAACCTGTCGGACAGCTCAATCTTTCGATAAAACGTACTGAAACTGTGATGAATGCCCTGGTTGCAGAAGGCCTGAACGAAAAACTCTTTACCTACAAGGGCTATGGTGGAACAATGCCAAAAGCAAGCAATGATACAGAAGAAGGTCGTGCCCAGAACCGCCGTGTAGATATTACAGCAAGACCAAGAGCAACTTATATCTTAAGAGATTACTAATCTTTTACCAGGTTCTTCTTTCTGCGTTTTTCCATATAAAGCAAGGAATCTGCTTTTGAAAGAAGGGCTGTTATCTGATATCCATCTTTTTCTGAAGGATAAGTTGTTGCACCCATACTGATAGAAAGTACAAAAGGTGTGTTATTATCCTCAGACCACTTTTTACAGTCCTCATTAATCTGATTTTTAATTCTTTCAAAGGCAGAACTTGTAAGTCCAGGACAAATAAGGGCAAACTCATCACCACCAATTCGGGCAACTATATCGTTTGAACGGAAATTTCCCTTAAGAATGATTGATTCAGCAAGAATTGCACGGTCGCCTGTTTCATGACCATAAGTATCATTAATTTTTTTCAGGCCATCCATATCGCAGTAGACAATCATACCACTCTGTTCCATTACTTTTGCATAATGCAGAGTTGTCTGTCCAAGTTCATACAAACCACGACGATTATTCAAACCGGTAAGTTCATCTGTACGGGCAATAACATCCATCTTATCATATTTTGCACGATAAGCAGTTGTTTCGTTATGCATAAGGGCAAATGAATAAATATTCGAAATGATTGTAGAGGTAATCTTTGTAAAAAGGTCATAAACTGTAACATCCAGCTGACCTCTGCGTAAAACGATATATCCATACTGCAAAGTTTTATGGAACAAAGAAACGACCAGCACACCTTCTGAATCAACCTGAATAATATTTTCAGGAAGATATTTGTCATTCGGATCAAAACGGATTTCTTCTGTAAAATCATTTGAATTATAGCCGGTATAACAGTCGAAGGCAGAAAAAAGTCTTGCTTTATGAGGAAGATTAAAATAATCAAAAGGCATGGACATTTCTACAGGCTTTTCATAAAGAACAATTGCACAGGCTGTAATTCCCAGAAGGTTGATATCATTATTGATTCTGTTTCTCAGCTGATCAAAAGATATATCTCCCTGCATCTCGGTGTAGAATCTTGTAATCTGGTAGAACTGTTCTCGTTTGGAGTACCATTCAATTCCAGAATAGTGAGAATGAAAATCAAGTTTTTCTACATTGTCCATTCCGTATCGCAGGGTGGAATGACGCATTTTTACTTTTGCATCAATTACAGTCAGTAAAGGAACATCCTTCTTCCCTTGCATTAAATCAGACAAAAGAGAAATTGCCTTATAGCCCTGTTCAAAAAGCTGTTGATTTATAGATGTGATAGAAGGATTACTATACTTTGAACGTTCCAAATCATCAAAACCAGAAATTACAATATCTTCAGGAACGTTTTTATTTATCTTCTTGCAAAAATCCAGAGCCCCGTAAGCCATTTCATCATTAAGACAAAGAAGGGCGTCATATTCAAAAGACTGATTTTCCTTGTAATACGAAGTCAAATCTTCCATAACTGCAGAATAACTGAAGTTCGATTTCCAGACTGTAATGTCTTTTGGTGGAATATTCAAATCTTTAAGGATTGATTTTATATATTTTGTTCTGGTTTTTGGTTCAATTGAACTGCCTCTGACACCGACAATTCCAAAACGTTTACATTTCTGAACCTTCACCAGATTTTCGAGTAATTCTTTATATGCGTTATAACATTCAACAGTGATTGAAGGAATATCTGGAAATTCTGCAGAAAGATTAACAACAGGAAGAGGATTAAATCCCTTGATATATGAAATAAGATCTGTTTTTGACATGTGATGATACTGAGTACCTGACGCAAAAATCAAACCATCCAGATTTCTTGATGAAATTAAAGCTGCAACTGCTGCATACTGATAGTCAAAAGCAAAAGAAATATTGTGTAATTCACCAATAGGAAAAACCAGAAGTTCAGCATTTAACTCTTCACAAGCCTTTCGGATACCTTCCAGAAGTGCTATAGAATAATCCGAGTAAACATAGTCTATTAGAAGACCTACCCGCAATTTTGATAATGACATATAACTCTCGATAATTAAATTATTATTAAATTATTTTTAACTAATATAAATAATACATTACAAATTAGAGTTTGTCATCAATCACAACTGTCAATCTTTTATTATTGTCAGTGATTTTGCCTGATATTGTGGTAAAAATTTCTTTCTTCCACCATTTTCAAATTGTACTTCTATTACAAATTCTTCAGAATTTTCCCGAGCCTGAACAATGACCCCGTAACCATAATCATCATGGAAAACTTTTACACCCTTAGCCCATTTTGCGGCAAGTTCAACATGTTCTGCCCTGTAGCCTACTCCATAGCCGGCACTTAAACCTGCTTTTCTGGCATTAAAACCTGTACCCGCAGAAGAAAATCCATAAGGAGCCTGACCTACCACCTTAAAGGCAGAAGCGGCTTCCCGTAAAAACAAACTTGGTCGCATAGGCTGCCATTTACCATAAAGACAGCGATTAGAGGTGGATGTTACATACAACTCATCTTTTGCACGGGTAATTCCAACATAAAAAAGTCGTCTTTCTTCTTCCAGATCTGCACCAGTTTTATCCTGACGCGGAAAAACCCCTTCTTCCAGCCCTGTAATTATAACCTTATTAAATTCAAGACCTTTTGTATTATGCAGAGTACTTAAAGTCACTAAACCATTAGTCTTATCAACAGTATTTTCTTCAGCAAGCGTACGTTCCAGATTTATTGCATCAAGAAATTCCAGAAGTCCCTGCATACTGCATTCATAAGGAACGGCAGTATTTACAAGTTCTTCAAGATTGTCAACCCGATTAGTATCTTCAATATCATCTTCAGCTTTATAATATTCAACAAGACCTGAATCACTAATTACCCTTTCAACAAAATCAGAAAGATTTTTACTTTTATCAAAAGATGCCAGCAGAATATCAAACAGTTTTACAAAAGCTTCTGCACCTTCTTTCGCCTTTTTAGAAAGTTCAGGAGCCTTACGTCTTACTGTTTCAATAAGATTATCAAAAACGGTTGAACCATCCTCTTTTACAAGAACAGCCGCTTCCATGATTTTATCCTGAGTTTTTTCCCCAATTCCACGAACAGGCTTATTTATTACACGTCTGAAAGAAATTTCATCCTTCTGGTTAGCACACAAAGCAAGATAAGAAAGTGCATCCTTAATCTCTTCGCGTTCAAGAAACTTTAACGAACCAAAAATCTGATAAGGAATTTTACGAAGTAAAAACTCTTTTTCAAAACCCCCAGACTGATTATTTGTACGATAAAAAACAGCCCAGTCAGAATATGAACCACCAGCCTGTTTTGCAGCCATAATCAAATCTGCAACAAAAGAAACTTCCGCATTCTGATCGCCCAGAAAAGCCAGAACAGGATTTTTACCCTTTCCTCTTTCAGCAATAAGATTTTTTTCCATGCGGTGTTCATTCTTTTTTACAACAAGATTTGCCGTTTCAAGAATTTTTTCAGTTGAACGGTAATTTCTTTCCAACCTGATAATATCTGTTCCAGGAAATTTATCAGGAAAAGTAAGAATATTCTGAACTTCGGCACCTCTGAATTTGTAGATGGACTGATCATCATCACCAACAACACAGACATAAGAATCATTTCCTTCTTCTCGTCCAGACAGTTTTTGCAAAAGTTTATACTGGGCAATGTTGGAGTCCTGATACTCATCAACCATAATTACCCTGAAACGATTGTGTATATAAGAAGCAATATCACTTTCTCTGTCCAGAATCTGATAAGGCAGCATGATTAAATCACCAAAATCAGCATTTCCAGTTGCCCTTAAACGTTTCTGATAGGCAGCATAAATTTCATTGATATCAAATTCGCTGCCAAGAATAGAAAGATCATCTTCTGGTGTCAGGCAATAATCTTTGGCAAGGGAAATCTGTTTTACAGCTGCTTTAATTTCATTTGTTTTAAATGATGGAAGCACTTTTTTTAATAAAGTGGCCATATCATTATCATCATAAACAGTAAAAGAGGATTCAAGTCCGGCAGCTTCAGAATATTTTCGAAGGAACCAGGAACCAAAAGAGTGAAAAGTCCTGATTTGCGACTGAGAAGAAAGTGGTTCAAGGGCGATTGCACGTTCCTTCATCTCATTTGCAGCTTTTTTTGTAAAAGTTACAGAAAGAATAGACCAGGGATCTACATTTTTCTGCCCGATTAAATAAGCAATTTTAGTTGTAATAACACGAGTCTTACCGGAACCTGCTCCGGCAAGAATCAAAAGAGATGAACCTTCATGAACAACAGCAGCACGCTGTTCATCGTTAAGAATTTTCAGATAATCTTGCATGTCTTTTTTTTCTTTTTTCCTGATAGAGAGACTGATCGGCGGCAGAAAGAAGTTTTTTCAGAACGCTGGACTTTTGCAAATCAACTGCACCAAGACTAATTGAAAGCTTGAAAGGAAGATTGTTTTCTTTAGACATTTTTTCATTCATCATATCAACTTTCAAACGTACACTTTCTACGTGATTCAATTTCATTCCAACCGCTACAATACCAAATTCATCACCACTCAGACGTCCTACCACATCTGCACTGCGGAAAACTGATTTCAGAACCTGAGCCTGAGTTTTAATGGCAAGATCCCCTACTTCATGGCCGTAAGTATCATTAATTTTTTTAAGACCATCCATATCCGCAAAGAAAACTACACCAGATTTATCGGTTTCCTGCATTAAGTCCAGAGCGGCCTGTCCCTGTTCAATAAATCCGCGGCGATTTAAAATTTGAGTAAGTTCATCAGTTCTGGACTGTCTTGTAAGAGCATTCTTTTCAGTTTCGAGTTTTTCGGTTTCAACAATCTGATTAGTATATTCAAAAGACTGGGCTATTGTTGTAATTATAATTTTCAGATAGACAATATAATCAAAGAAGTGCTTTTTACTAACCTTGCAAAGTAAATATCCATAATTTGTTTCGCCCGAAAAAATAGGATGAAGTATAAAAATTCCTTTGCTTGACTGTAAAGAACGGGAAGGCACAAGAGTTTCCCTTGGATTGTAATTTACTCCAGGCTTAAAAAGTTCAATTGAATTTTCTCCATCATGAAGCATCCACAAACTCATCTTTTTAGGACATTCAAAATTATCTTCAGCATCAAGGTAAACTACATCTTTCAAAAAGTTTATTGCTATACAAGGCATATCACACTGCTGGGCAATAAATTTAATGTTATAAAAAAGCTGTTTAAGAGTGTTAGCCCCGCGTACTGTATCCATAAGGGTGATGATTTTATTTCTTTCATTCAGTTCATATACAAACTGATTTAACTTCAAATCTTCATCTTCAGTATCAAGGCAGGTTTTTCCTTCCGTATCAACAAAGATTGCCTGGGAAGAATTACAGTTTACACACCCGCAGGACTGACGGAACTTTGAAAGAAGAGGAATTAAGGTTCTCTTGCGGATAGATTTTCCATTTAGTATTGTATCAGCCAGTTCTGCAGCCTTATATCCCTGCTTATAAATAGACTGATTGATGGTGGATAGTTTTGGATTTGAAAGTTTAGAAACTACAGCATCATCAAAACCTGTAACCTTTACCTCATCAGGAATTTTTACACCAATTTCCTGCAGGGCCTCCATACAGCCGCTTGCCATCATATCATTTGCGCAGACAATTGCATCAAAAGTTACATCTTCTTTTGTAGGACAGGCCTTCTTCATTGCTGCTTTTGATTCAGCGTAGGTAAACTTGCCGTCAAAAACTAAATCCGGATAAAAGGGAAGATCATGTTCTTCCAAAGCAGCTGTAAAGGCATCATAACGTTCAAGAGCTTCTGCAGATTTAGTTGAATTGGCAGAAAAGAAAGCAATTTTCTTACAGTGGTGAACGTTTTTCAAATGACCTACAATTTCAGAAAAGGATTTATTACAGTCAGCCAGAATTGAATAAGTTCCTGGCAAAGAAAAATCTGCGGCAATAGAAATGACAGGTCTTGGGGCAAACTGAGCAACAATATCTTCCAGCTGCTCATGAGGAATTGTTGCTGTATAAACACCAGAAACAACAATGTAGGCATTTACATCATGAGCCTTCAGATATTCAACACTGGTAAAATACTGATAATCAAAAACACCAATTGTACTGTGGGGGAATTTTGTCTGACATACAATAACTTTTACATCTTTATCTGCAAAATAGTCATAAATACCACTCAAAACATCAATACTATATTCAATGGTAAAAGTTGGTATTAAAACTGCAATTGTATTCATATAAATTCAAATTCCTATATCAATAAACAAATTTAATACTTTTATTAAGTAAAGAACTTCGAACCAGTTTTATAAATCTTGCATCCAAATCTACACCTGTGCTGGCAAGTATTTTTGCAGAAATAACATTACCAGGCTTTACGGCATCAACCTGAGCCGCGTCATCCAGATCATATCTAATAACAACCGCACCATCTACATCTGGAGCCTGGAACCAGGCACGACCAATTGCAAGTCCTTCAGAAGAAGTTTCAGAATCATCTTTATTTGGATCAATTACTTCTTCTATCAAAATATTATACTCTTTACCGATGTAATTTTCCAATTTTTTAGAAGTAATTTTTGACTGTAAAGCTTCAAGTGCTTCTGCCCTTTTTTGAGCAGTCTTTTCCGAAACTCTATGTTTAAAACTAAAGGCCGGAGTATCTTCTTCACGAGAATATGGGAAACAACCAGACCAGTCGGCCTGAATATCATTCAAAAAATTAAAGGTATTTTCTGCAGCTTCATCACTTTCGCCAGGAAAGCCTGTAAGGAAAGTTGTACGCAAAACGGCATCTGGGAAAGTATTTCTAATTTCTTCCACCAGTTTTCTGTAAATCTCTCCACTTCCCCGTCTGTTCATAGCATGAATGATTTTATCATCACCAGACTGGAATGGAATATCAAAATAAGGAAGAAAGCGTTTATCCTTTTTCATAACAGGCAGAATATCTGCATTAAAATGATCCGGATGAATATACAAAATACGAACTATAAAATCCCCTTCAAGCTTAGAAATTTCTGATAAAAGAAGAGAAAGTCCAGATGCCGAAGCCGATGGGAAATCTGTTCCATAAGCGGCTAAATCCTGACCAATCAAATTAAGTTCGTACACCCCGCCTTTAATTAAAGACTTAATTTCTTCAATTATTTCATCAAGAGGACGACTTCTAAGTTCACCGCGAATAAGTGGAATTGCACAGAAGGAACAATGATTCGAACATCCTTCAGTAACTTTTACGTAAGCAGAAGCAGGATAATTAAAAAGAACAGGCCTTTCACCACCGCAAACGCCCTTCTGAGGGAATGTCATTGTAAGATGATTTTCTTTTTCAACGCCCTTCATGAACTCACCAATTTTTGAAAGATCTCCATTTCCAAAAATTCCATCAAGTTCCGGCATTGATTCCTGAAGCATTTGGGCATAACGCTGGGCTAAACATCCAGTCATAATAATTTTTGCATCAGGATATTGATTTTTTATGTTATAAACAGCATCAATTGATTCTTTTTTTGCTGATTCAATAAAGCCACAGGAATTTACAATGATAAAAGAGGCTTCTTCTGCATTATTTGTAAGTTCGTACCCCAGTTTTGTAAGATAGCCTACAATAAGTTCACCATCAGTTTGATTTTTTGCACAACCATGCTGATCAATAAAAAATTTAGTCAAGTTCAATTACCACCAGTTTATATTTTCCGTCTGTATCTTTAATCCACTTGATATCTTCAACAAAAATCTGACCGGCAGCACCAATATCAAGATCAAAAGATTTAGAATCTGCAATAATTGTAAATTTTACTGTGTTGTTATTTGAAATCCAGAGTCTTATTCCATTATGAGGAGTTGCTGTGAATACTTCTCCACGATTGAAATAAGTTTCAACAGAATTAGAATTATCAACTTTATCGCGGAAGAGACATGGACCACGGAAGCTGGCATTTACAGTAAAAGGATAAGGTCTGTTATCTTCAAGAATAACTTTATGAGGATGTTTTGAAGAAATTTCTGAAGCAAAAGGAATTTCCTGCTCAGAAACGGCATAAACATCGCGAGAGAGGCCCTGTCTTAAAAGCACACTAATTTCGGCACCGCGGGATTCATCTGTCGAAGAAATATCAGAAACATAAATAATCATATCAGAAGTTGAATCACCATTTATGTCAATTTCAGATTCTTCAGCAAGTTCAACATAATAAACACCCGATGGTGTATCGATACCAAAAGAAGAAAGTGTATCGCGAACAGTCAGGACAATCTTGCCATCTTTTCCAGTTGGAATTAAAAGCTGATCCCCGCGATAAACGCGCTGAATGAACTTTTTGTCGTTTAACTCATACTGTCGGCTCTTCTGATTTGCAGAAACAACTACATCCGCATCAGTATCTGTTGTTTTTTTATTCGCAAGAAGAATTGAAACAGTAACAATTACACCAACAATTAAAACAATTGGAATAACAATTGCAGGAATAAGTACACGGCTTACCTTTGGTTTTGCATAAAGACCTTCAGGAACCGCAGCCTCCTGAATCTGTTTATTTTTATACAGCTTTAAAACAAAATCTGCATCAAGTTCAAGATAGTTTGCGTAGTTTCTTAAAAAGCCGGTTAGATAAGCTTCTCCAGGAAAGGTAGATGTATTTTCACTTTCAAGACTTTCCAGATAGCGTTTTTCTATTGAAATTTCACGGGAAATTTTGTCTAACTCAAGATTTTTTTCTTCTCGAGTTTTACGAAGAAGTTCTCCATAACTTTCCATTACTCTTTACTCCGAATATAAGAAATTATTGTAGTTATTTGCAGACGATGGAGCATCATAAACAAAACGTTGTTCTGAAATACCTGTATTAATTCTATAATCATAGAAGTTAAAGAGGAAAGTTTCACCTTTTGAAGTTACAGCTTCCACACGACGAATTAACTTTGTACTTTCATTTACACAAAGCTTGATATATCTGAAAGCTTCAGAAGCAGTCTTTTTTGTAAGAATAAACTTTACTACCAGTTCATCAGAACCTTCATCAAGAGGTTCTGCAGCCTGACCAGTTTCATACGATACTGTGTAGTAACGACTCATCAAGGCAAGTCCCTGACCAGTTGCAAGATTTGCAGCGGCAGAGTTTTCTTTTGAAGTCTGCTGCATTAAAACTGCTGAAGCTTCAGGAAGATAAACAGTAAGTAAATCTCCATTAAAACAGATAACCTGATCTTTTGGATTTGAATAATCAAGTCTCAATAAATCTGGAGCTTTGTATGACAAAACCCCTGCACTTTCCTTTTTTTCGACTGTAATTTCAAAGTCTACTTCGTAATCCTGCAGGGAGGCATAATATTCAGAAATTGTTTTAAAATAAGCACTTGCGGTTGTAATACTCTGTGCAGATAATACAGAAACAAAAAATAATGCACAGATACTAAGAATTAATCTTTTCATAAGTTGAAATTATAGCGTTATTCCTCGCTTTTGTCATCCGACTTATTCATAAGTTCCTTACAGTGCTCTTCGCCCTTTACTATATCGTAGAATTCACTTCCTTCCATAGTTTCAATTTCTTCAAGACGCTTTGCAATATATTCAAGCAAATCCTTATGCTTTGTAAGAAGTTCCACAACGTGCTCATATCTTTCATTCATAATTCTGGCAATTTCGCCATCAATGAAGTTCTGAGTTTCTTCTGAATATTCACGAACAAGACTTGGATCTCCACCACGATTGCCCAATACACCTTTTCCCAAAGTCATATTCTTAAAGCGGTCAGACATACCATAAGTTGTTATCATCTGCTTGATAATTTCAGTAGCTCTGGCAATATCGTTTGAAGCACCGGTGGAAATATCACCAAGGATAACTTCTTCTGCGGCTCTACCACCGAGCATACAATCAACTTCGTTAATCATATCTTTCCTTGTAAGGCAGAATTTTTCTTCCTCTTCTTCGCGATACTGAGTAAATCCACCAATTCCATGTGAACGAGGAACAACTGTAATTTTATTTACAGGTTCATGACCTTCTGTAAAGGCTGCAACCAGAGCATGTCCTGTTTCATGAACAGAAGTAAGACGCATCTGTTTTTTATTATCTTTACGAGACTTCTTTTTAAGACCTATGCTGACCTTATCGATAGCTTCGTTCAAATCTTCCATTGTTACTTTCTTACGTCCGTTTCGAACAGCAAGAAGAGCTGCTTCATTTACTACGTTAGCCAGATCTGCACCGGCAAAACCTGTTGTACCATGTGCAATTGATTCAAAATCAACATCATTATCAAGCTTAACATTTTTAGCATGGATTCTAAGAATATCTTCACGACCTTTTACATCCGGTTTTTCAACAGGAACCTGACGGTCAAAACGGCCTGGACGCAAAATAGCAGGATCAAGTACATCAACACGGTTTGTAGCGGCAAGTACAATAAGACCTTTATCGTTATCAAAACCATCCATTTCAACCAGAAGCTGATTCAAAGTCTGTTCACGTTCATCATTACTACTAAAACCATTTGAACGTGACTTAGCAAGGGCATCAATTTCATCAATAAAGATGATACAAGGAGCTTTTTCTCTTGCCTGTTTGAACAAATCGCGGACACGGGAAGCACCAACACCAACGAACATTTCTACGAAGTCGGAACCAGAAATACTAAAGAAAGGAACTCCTGCCTCTCCTGCAACTGCACGGGCAAGCAAAGTTTTACCAGTACCAGGGTCACCAACAAGCAGAACTCCCTTAGGAATTTTTCCACCAATGTCTGTGTATTTTTTAGGATTCTTAAGAAAATCTACAACTTCGACAAGTTCTTCCTTAGCTTCATCAACACCTGCAACATCAGAAAAACGGGTCTTAATCTTACCTTCTTCAACAACTTTTGCACGGCTTGCACCAACGTTGAAGATACTGCCCATTCCTCCACCACTGCCGCCGCCAATTTTACGGAAAAGCAGCATGTACATAAGGAAAATAATTCCAAACGGAATAAGAAGATTGATTAAAATCTGAATGAAATAGTTATTCTGTTTAGCGACAAATTTATACTCAACTTTGTTTTCATCAAGAAGATTGATAAAACTCTGCATTAAAACTGCCGCAGTTTTATAAGATTTTCTTGTAGTTTGAGAAGGAACATTAAAAAGTTTAATTCCTTTTGCATTAGATGACTCTGAAGAAGGAAGAGGAGCGGTATAACCAACAATATAATTTTCGCCCAGTTCTACATAAGTAATTTCTCCATTCAGAACCTTATCGCGGAAGGCAGAGTAATCAATAAGATTTTCTGGTCTTGAAAAAATGAAAATATCAGCAAGAGCAACTACCATTAAAGAAATAAGAACTACTGTCCAGAAAGGAAACTTCTTTTTCTTTCCGTCTTTATTTTTATTTTTATTATCATCCTGATTATCTTCTGGACCTGCAAATTTAAAAAATTTATAAGGATCGTTATCGTCGTTTTTGTTAGGTTCTTTGTTCTGATCTTCAGCCATACAATTTCCTTTAAGTTTTATCTATGTACTTAAAATATAGTAAAGAAGAGTTTTTTTTTCCACTAAAATTTAATTTATTTTATATCGAAAAATTTTTAAATTTGATGAAAAAAAATCTAAAGTAAATTTTTAACTGTCCGAAAATCAGAGAAGAGTAAACATATTCATTTATTACCAGGGGGAATAAAATGAGCTATCAGAATGCGTACACAGCATACCAGCGTACAAATGTAAATACTGCAAGTCAGGGTCGTCTGGTTGTTCTTTTGTATGAAGGAGCAATCAAAAACCTTAACAATGCAATCAGCCTTTTTGATGAAAATGACAAAATTAAGGCCTGCAACATTGAACAGTTTGGTATTCATATCCAGAAAACACAGGCAATTATCACAGAATTGCAGGTTACACTTGATATGGACAAAGGTAAGGACATTGCCCGTAATTTAATGTCTTTATATTTATATTTTAATGAACAACTTATGGATGCAAATATTAATCATGATAAAGCTAAACTCCAGTTTGTTTTAAAGATGATTAGTGAACTTGCAGATTCATGGCGTCAGATTGCAAACAGCGAAGCGAATGCTCCTGCAGCAAAAGTTCCAAACGCCTTAAATATTGTTGGATAAGTCCGGGAGGGGGATTAGTTATGGCAGAGATTTCACAGGAAGAATTAAACGAAAGAGTTGCATTACTCCGCAGATTCAGAAGCTTACTCGAACAGCAGAGAAGCAAGTTTCAGGAATATTTAACTGTTCTTGAAAAGCAGCAGGATTCCATTACATCAGAAAATCCTGAAAATCTTCTTGCTCATACAGAACTGGAACAGCAGGTTGTAAAAAATCTTTCAAATCTTCAGAAAGTAATTGTTCCAATGACAAAAATGTACAACAAGGGTAATTCACTGCCACAGGGACAGGAAGATGCAGAAATTGCAAAGCTTCAGAATGATCTTTCAGACTTACAGCAGAAGGTTTTGAAGCAGAACGAAATCAACCGTGATCTTTTAAGAGTTCACATTGAACGCCTTAAGACTCAGATTACAAACTTCCAGAATCCTTACAAAAATACCGGCAGTGTTTACAAAGCAAGTCAGCCACAGAATGTTTCAAATCTGATTCATATTGAAATCTAAAATGAATACAATCAGTTTACTTGTTGCTTATTCAAAAAACAGAGTGATTGGTGCTCAGGGGACAATTCCATGGAAACTGTCTTCTGAGCGCAATCGTTTTAAAGCAATTTGTCAGAATAAAAAAATCCTCATGGGAAGAAAATCTTTTGAAGAAATTGGTCATGCCCTTCCCTACTGTACAATCATCATTATTTCCACCAGCATGAAAGACGCTCCTCAAGGATGTCTGCTTGCCTCTTCACTTGAAGAAGCCCTTAAAATTGCGGGGGATGATAAAAACCAGGAAATTCTTGTTGCCGGGGGTGGACAGATTTATGAACAAACCCTTCCACTGGCAAAAAAAATCTATGCTACAGAAATAGATATTCAGATTGATGGTGATGTTTTTTTTCCAAAACTCGGGAAGGTCTGGAAGGTGGTGGAACAGGAAGAAAAAAAAGAAGGCCAGACAACTTACCGCTATCTGACCTTCGTAAAAGACTAATTACTTCTGAAGCAGTTTGAATACAAACTCTTCATCGTTGAATGCAACTCCAACATCATCCTTTTCGGTTGGATAAGTTCCTTTTGCAAAGAAATGTGCAATCAGACTTGCATAATAGCGGGCAACAGAATCTTTTGGATTTTCCTTAAGAAGTTCATTAATCATATCAAGAGATTTCTGATATTCACGATTTTCAAATACTTTTAAGGCCTCTTCCCACTTTGCGTAGTAAGCAACAGTCTCTTCTGAAACTTCCGATTTTTCATCAATAAGTTCATAAAGACGGATTGGAGTGTTAACATTTACTACACGAACTCTATCAAGAGAACGAACTAAGAAACGGTCTCCCAAAAGATTTCTTGTAGCTTCACTAATCATAATACCTGCTGTGTGATACTGTTTGTTTACACCTTCAAGACGACTGGCAAGGTTTACGTTATTACCCATCATAGTGTAGTTCTTTTTGTTTTCAGAACCCATGTAACCTGCAATCATTTCTCCAGAGTTCAAACCAATACGGGTGAACAAAGTCTTCTGATTTTCGACCATAATCTTGAATGCAGAATAAAGTTCTTCATCCATTTCTTCAGGTTTGTCTTCTGCAGCAATTTTAAGGATTTCCTTGTTCATTTCCTTTTCTGCTTTTTTCATTTTTATTGCAGCAGCACAAGCTCTCTGAGCATGATCATCCATTTTTACAGGAGCACCTACAAGAGCAATAATTGCATCTCCTTCGTATTTATCTACAGTTCCACGTTCCTCCATAATAATGTCAGACATTTTTGTAAGATAATAGTTCAAAAGAGCAACCAGCTGACTCGCAGACAAAAGTTCACTGAAAGAAGAGAACTTCTGAATATCGGTGAACATAGCAGTCATTTCAAGACGCTGACCACCAAGTTTGAAAGAAGAAGGATTTGCAACAATTTCGTTTACTACTTCGGCAGAAAGACACTGACTGAAAGCATTTGTAATAAAACGTTTATCGTGAGATGCATTAATAAATCCTACTACAGTTGTTACAATGAAAGATACAAGCAGAGAGATTAAAGGAATTACAAGTCCTACATAAGTTTTTGTAATCATAAAGAATACAAGGAAGATTACAACAGTCGCAAACAAGGCACTAATTCCAATGATAATCTGTTTACCGGTGCTCTTAATTCTATGAGTAGCAAATGCATATCCAAGACAGATAATAAGAGCAAGGATGATTGAAACCCACACTGGAGCATCATCAACAAAATCCTGAGAATAAAGCATATTTGCAAGAACATAGTGAATACCAGGGTTTGGATAATGTTCCTCATACTGATTAAGACCATAGTCAGTTGTACTTGTAGAACAGGTTCCGACAATACACATAGAATTGCGGACTAAATCAGAAATCTTCTGGCGAGATTCCATGAACTTCTTAAACTGACTTCTTGCAGCTTCAAAAGATTCTGAAATTGTAGCCTGAGTTTCTTCATCACCCTCATAGTCAGCAAGCATAAGAGCTTCTGTTTCACCGTTGAGGAAGTCGTCATAAGCGTAGAAGAAATCTGACTTGTACATTCTGTACATATCAAAAGAAAATTCATTATCCTGATTATAAAGGGCATCCTGAATATACATTGCATTATTGAAAGTTTCGTAAGGATCGTTTTCACCTTCATAATAATCGAAATAGCCCTGTTCATATAAAGTTTCTACAGTGTACTGAATATTTTTTTCAAGCAAAGCAAGACGATAAATATTCCACAAAGAAACAGCATTGTAATCAACATAAGTATTTTTTGGATATTTTAAGATAACAGCACCGTCTTCTCCACGAGGAATTTTTACATCCTTAATAACCATGTTAGGGAAACGACAGTTTTTAAGAAGGATATAAGAGTCTGTTACAACAATTTTTGGATTTCCTAAATAATCAAGAATTGGAACAAACACCAGCTGTCCATAGTATTTACCCTTATACTTTCTGATTAAATGGACACGTCTTGCATAACCGTCTGTATCTGGATCGGCATTTACGAAACCTGCTCTCTTTGCCTGAGTCATAAATTGATGAATTGCAGGCAAAAGACCAACATTTTCTGGAGTTTTTGTATCTTTTACAATTTCAATGTTATCCAGAGCAATATAAGTATTTAAATATTCAGCCTGTTCATCTGTAATTTCTGATTCAGAGTCGAATGTTAAAGTAAGGAAGGTTGAATCAAAATATTTAATTGCATTTGCAAGAGTTTCATCCTGTGATTTTATTACATAAGAAATGTTTGTTTCGAGATTGTTTTTTACATTTCCAGTTGTATTCATAATTTCATAAGCAGCTGATTCTGCATCTTCAAAAGTAACTTTTGTGTCAGCAAGATAAGACATAATGTCCATAACTTTTTCATCAATCTGCTGGAAGCCTGCATCAACATATTCTGGCAAAGTTTCTTTTACATAAGATTCATCAACTTTAGATTCACTTTTATCGACAAAACTTAAATCGAATACCACCGACTGAGTGTTTAAGTCTCTCAGAACGGTAAGCATATCTGCATAAACATTGCGGGAAAATGGCCAGGTACCAATCTCATTTACAGAGTTGTCATCAACATTAATCATTAAGATATTTTTGTCTTCTTTTGTTGAAGGAAGTGTTCTCTGGAACCAGTCACCAACCTTCCAGTCAAGCGAAGAAAACATTAAAAGGGAACATATAGCAGTGGCAATGAAAGGGATGATTATATAAAGATATTTTTTAAACATTTTTAGAATCCTTTAATTCTTTTATGAAATGAGTTTAAAACAAAAATACCTGCAAGTTCTTACCTGCAGGCATTTTTACTAAAGGCAATAAATTAGAATTCCCACTCTACATCAGCTTTTGCTTCTGATGCACGAGATGAAGCTGTTGAAGTTCCTTTTGAAGTCTTTGTAGAAGCTTCAGCAATATCATCATCTGTTACTTTAGAACCTACTTTTATTCCTGTTTTAGAAGCAGAAAGTAAATCTGACAACTTACCTTTTTTCATAGGTTTGATTGCGTATGAAGAACCGTCCAAATCGAGTTTAAGTGTAGAGTTCAAACCAACGTTTACGCTGTTTGAAGCATCAAGGATCATACCAACCTTTACATCTGCCCATTCACCACTACTTACTTCGTAAGTAACTTTACCTGATACAGATGAAACCTTGTAAGTTGCTTTTTTTTCTGCAAAAGCAGCACACACGAAAGCAACAAAAATTGTCATAATCAAAACAATTTTTTTCATTCTTGTCTCCGTAACTTTTATTTATCTAAAGAATGATTACTCATCCCAATCAACATCTTCTTTTGCTTCTGAAGCACGAGAAGAAGCTGTTGCAGTTCCTTTTGATGCGCCTGTAACTTCATCACCTACTGATTTAGTTTTAAGACCGCCTTTCTTAATTCCTGCCTTAGCAGTTCCAGCTGAAGCAGCAACCAATGTATCTACAGTACCTTTCTGCATTGCTTTAATAGTAATGTCATTATCATCGAGAGCAACAACAACGCTTGAGTTCAAGCTTGTGTTAAGAACAGTTGAAGCAGAAAGTTCCTGACCAACAGTTACATTTGCCCAGTTTCCAGGGGTAGCTTCGTAAGTAACCTTTCCTGTAACCTTCTTTACTTTGAAAGTGTCTGTAGCAGCTGCAAAAATTGAAGCTGACATGATAAAACCAAGAGCAATCACTAATAAAGATTTCTTGTTCATCGTTAAACCTCCGACCGGGAGAAGCTCTCCCACAACTTATTTTTTCGGTGTGTGAGATTTCTCACACACAATTTGCAATTATATTTTACTTGTCTTTCTTTTGTCAACATTATGACGGACAATAACAAGTAAAGTTCCAATAAATACAAGACTTAAGATTATTGCAAGAATAACCGGAGCCTTGCCTGACGAAGAAGGTTCTGCAAGCTGTCCTTCAGATTCCCCAACAGAAGTAATGGAAGCCTTTGGTTGAGAAATAGAAGAATCAATAGGGCTTGCCTGCATACCCTGAATACTTTCTGAAGATTCAGCTACAGAAGAATCTATCAAAGCAGCTGAAGCAGAACCTGCAGAAAGTACCTTTTCGTTACTGATTATATTATCTGTATTTATTACAGATTGTGAAGTATTTTTTTGCTCTTTTGGTAAGAAAGAACCAAAGTTCTTAGAATTAACGCTGGTTATTTTCTCTTTAGAAGCAGTTTTTCTTGTGAATAAAGTCTTTGTTTTCTGAGCAACATAGCTTACTGCGGAAGAAACAGCCTTTGTAAAGAAGTTTCCGCTTGCAGGAGCAAGACTTCTTGCAAGAGTTGTATCTGCGGCAACTACAGAAGAAGAACCGTCACTTGTAATTGCAGCATGACCAGCTTCTTCGAATGTTACAAAGTGGAATTTACTGTTGATATCAACATAAGTAGTGTTTCCTGAGTCATCAACTCCATCTGCAACCTTAAGAACTCCATTATCTGTAGCAAGTGTAGTATCACCCTTCTTTTCAATATCGAAGTGGATTACCATTTTTCCACCTGCATGAATGTATGGTCTGCTGAATTCAATCTTGAAGTTACCATAAGTTTGCCAACCTTTATGACCTTCTGCATCATCACTAGCAGAATCATTACTTGCAAGAGTACAAGTTACAGCGTTACCAGACTGACTAGCAGTTGAACTGTTAGAATCTTTTGCTACGTAAGTTGCGTTATAAGAAGTTGTATCACCTGAGTAAATTGTGAAGCTTTCATTGAAGTAAGCATCTACAAAACGACATTTATCTCCAAAAATCTTATATCCGTCAAATTCCAGAGTCTTAATAGCGGCAGTTGGAGAAAGATTTCCAAGAATAATATCAACACTCCAGGTATTCACTTTTATAACTACATTATTATCATCTTTATTACCCCAGTAATTATCATACTGTGGTCCATCCGCAATTATTACATTGAATTTTGGTTCAGTTGTTGGAGAAGACTGAATCCACCAGTTAATGTAATCTGTAGGATCTTCTACACCTAAGTTATATACAGCAACGTTACCTACTCTATCCTTAAGCCAGATAAAGTAGAACTGATGTAAAGCAGTATTATGGGTTGCAGGACTTACTGTAATTGCACTATTTTCATCAGGGCGGATAGCTGTCCAGAAATTATCAGCAGTTGGATCACCTTTAGAAGTTCCATTTACAAATGCATAAGCAACAATATCATCTGCAACTTTAAGAGTGAAAGAAATATCACCTACATAAGCATTTGTTGAATCATCTGTTCCGATTGCACTGTCGTAGAGTGTGAATGGAGTTTGAGAACTTGTGTAAGAACCGTCGGTATTTGTAACAGCCTTAATATTTACAGCACCAGAACCATAATCAAACTGTACATCACTTGCTGTAGATACTCCACCATAGTTTGGAGCATTATCACCCACTGAAGCTGGAGCTGGCAAAGTTGAATCGTTGAAAAGATTAAATACAAATGTACTAACGTTTCCAAGATTATCATATGCATTTACAGTAACACCTACTGAAGCATTAGCAGATGGACTTACCATACTTGTGTAACCTGTATCTTCTGCATAAGCAAAAGAGTAATCATCAATTCCTTCAATATGAACTTTCAAGCCAGATAAGCCAGAACCTGCATCACTTGAAGCAGCTTTTAATGGAAGTCCACTTGAGTAAGTATTGCCATTATAATAGTAGGTTTCGCTTGCAGTAAGAGTTTTTACTCCTGCACCTTCTGAATCTTCTGTAACAGCGGTGTAAGTACCTTGGCTCAAAGTAACAATATTTGTAAGTGAGGTGAGCATAACAACAGGATCAGAAGGAGCTGTTTCATCACACTTGAATGTAAGAGTATAGGCTTCACTTACATTTCCAACTTTATCAACTAAGTAGAAACTGTGATTTTCTTCATTTACCCCTGCTGTTGGTGTGATAGCAAAAGTTGCTGTAGAACCATCAATAGTTCCACGCTTTCCTTCATCATCTGAGTCGTAGTAACAGTAAGCGATATCTGAATCAGTAAGGCTTGTACTTACTGATACAACTGGGGTTCCTTTGAACCAGACATTTTGTGAAGGAACTAAAGTTCCATCTTGGGCTTCAGTTACCTCCCTATAAATGGAACCTTCACTACCAGAGCTAGAAACACTGACTGTTGAAATTGCAGTTATAGCTCCATCCGGTTTAAGAGTATATGTTCCAATTTCTGTTATGTTCTTTACCTTATCCCAAACATAAAGTATGTATTCGGTATTTTCAGATGGTGCAGCAACCTGTAAAGTCAGACTGTCTCCTTCCATTGCTGAAGCAGGACAAGTTGGATTTGTATTACTTGCAGGAACAATTGCATATGACCAGATACCAGCCTGATCACTTGCACCAGAAACTGTAAGAGAAACATTTTCATTTCCAGACTTGAAGAAGATGTCATTTCCAGAAAGGTACTGACCTGTTGTATCTGCATTTACACTTACAGCAGAAAGCTCTGGACCGGTAGTGTCTTTTTCAAACTTATCAACTTCCTCGTATTTAATGTCCTGATTTATAGAGTATGAATAATCATTGTATACATAAATACGAATTGATGAGTTATCTACATCTACATTTTGAACTGCATTAGTATCTACATTTGTAAGAGAAAGTGTAGAAGGAAGTGATGCTGCAATTGTATATGTACCATTATTATTATCAGTTAATGTTATCCAGCCTGTTGATGCAATTGTATAGTATCCCTGATACTGAACCCCACCATTAGCAAGATCAAATCTCAAACCTCTTGGTGCATAATTTGTATTACTAGAAGAAATACTTTCAAGATTTACATTAAATACTAAGTCTAAAGTATTATTGTAGTAGTTCTTTTCTGTAGTATGAGAAAGAATTGTATCGCTACCAAATGTCCAGCTGGTTACAGTTGGAACACCGTATGAAGAATACTTATAAGTAACCTGAATTGGGTCTGCAATATTTCCAACATTATCTACTGCAAAATAGTAATAAACTTTTGAATCAGTACTAACAAGTGTAATATCCTTACTTCCGTCAGTAGATGTAGTATGTTCAAACACTGTTTTTAAGTCAGCATCAGCTATTGTTTCAGGTTTAGTTGATGAAGTAGATTCATACCAGCCTTTTACGCCTGAAACAGAATCTGTTGCAGCTGGTGTAAATCGAACTTTAGAAGTTGATGTATCTGTAATTAAGAAATTGTAATGAGTAGCATCAACCTGCTTGAATTCACTTACATTAGCTTCTTTTTCATATTCAGTACCTGTGACCCAGCCCACCCAGACAGTCCATGCTTTGTTTTTAGAACCTGTATAATTAAATACAGGAGCCTGATTATCATATACGAAAGTACCAAGGTTCTGTTCTGATGTTTCATTTCCAAGTTTATCGCTGGTTGTAACCTTGATTACAGTATCATGTCCGTATTCTTTTGTTTCATTTGGAGTATAAGTAACAGAAGTAGCATAATTTCCAGTAGAAGTATCTGTTGTTGAATCATAATATGTAAAGTTAATGTTATACTTATCTATTCCTGAACCTGCATCAGCTGAATCAAGACTAATTTTAAGACCGTTATGATATTTCTTTGAATTATATTCATAAAGTGCATCACCTGTCGTACTTGTAGCAGCTGGAGCCGAAGCAAAGACTGGGGCTGTTATATCTTGATACAAATGGAAATAAGCAAAACGGCTGTTTCCTACCTGGTCAGCAATTGATAAGCGGTAATAACCTCCATTAGTAAGCGTAACAGAAATGTAATCATTAGTATCTGAGCTGTAATCATAATTTATATTAGAAATATCAGACCATGTACTAGTAGAAGAACTCCAGCCTGCAAGATAGAACTTAAGACCAGTTTCAGAAGGTTCTGAGTTGTAAGGCTTAAAGTATACACTAGAACCTTTAATATAATATGTTGAACAGGTGAAATCTTCTGCACCAACATCTTTTGAAACCAAACCATCATCTGAGACAGCATCTTCTATAGAATAAATTAAACTAGAAGCTGCTCCTTCTTTATAGAGCATGGTTGAAGCTGTTTTTGTACCAGCAAAAATTACCGGACGAAGTGCCGGAGCCTGGTCATCTTTTGCACCAACAAAATTGACTCCACTACGGTTACCTACATTATCATAATAAACATAATAACCAGTATTAGTTGTTGGAAGACTTGCACTCCAGTTTTTATAATCGGCATAGTCAAGTACAAAATACTTACCATTGGAATCTTCATTTATGTTTCTAACATCATAGTTATCATCTGAATAATATACAAAACCACCAATTCCAGAATCTGTATCCTTATGCCAGCCTGTAGTTTGAGTACTTGAATAAAGTGGAGGATAAACTTTTATTTCCCCATTCTCCTGAGTCTTACCTACTCCGGCAATCTGCAATTTAACTCTTGCATTTGTGCTGTCATATTCCATGTAGTAGTTTGACTGACTATAGGCTGTAGCATAAGTTGAATTAGCTGAAATACCAGGTGCAGTTGTATCCTTTTTCCAGTTAAAGTTACCCATTCGATATGTTGAAACATTTCCAGCCCAGTCCATGAGATGAAGATATATAGGTGTTGCACTACTTGAAGAAAGCAAATCAACAGGCAAAATGCGGGAAACTTTAGTTCCAGAATATGCATTTCCATAAGTTTCTGTATCGTAAGCACTATAGTTTACATAATTCGAAATAGTAAAAGTGTCTGAACCATTAATATATCCTGAACCATCTGTTGAGCCAATTCCACTAGAACCAATTTCTCTGAAGGAACCGTCAACCCCATAACCAGCAAACCAGTTTCCTGACTCAACTACTCCAAATTTTTCTGCATTATCCTGTGAGTTATCAATAACATCGTCCGGATTACTCTTGTTCCAGGTGCGAACTTCTGGGGCAGTTGAACTTGTAGAAAGAGTGAAAGCTCGAATACCAGTTGCTTCACTTACAGAAATATTAAAACTTGGGTTATAGTAGTAACCTGAAATTCTACTTTTAGAGTTAACACCATTTCCTGTTAATTCGGTGTAAAGCCCAGTTCGCAATGTTGTTGTAGACCAAACCCAACCGTTAGTTTCATCATAATAAGAACGATAACCATTGTTAGAAGGAACAAGGTATTGAATGTCTGCGCCGGTCAATACAGAAGGATTTCGTGCAACTCCTTCAACATTTACAGTAAGAACAGGACCTTCATTATCATAAAGCCATTTGTCCATTGCTGTGTCAGACAAACTGTTTACAACTTTTCCAATTTTATAGTTACCTACAGCATCTTCCACTATGTAGTAGATGTAATATGGTACAGTCTTGTCCCAGTCCAAAGCGGTGTAATTAACCTGAGGGTATGCATGAGCTGTATTCAAATTATTAGAACCAGACCAGCAATGGTAAGTCCATTCACTGGCACGACTGTCTGTTATTGTAGCAAAGTCAGTATAAGTTGGAGCTGAAGCACTTACAGGAACAGCTAAAAGCTTACTCTTCATTGAATAACGATAAGTATCAAATGAAGGATTTGCAGTAGAAATACCAAACTCAACAGAAGGAGAACTTGAATAATTATACTGTTCTGTAGGCAAAGCCAAAAGCATAACTGCCTTATTGGTGTAGTAGTTTACATTCTTTGTAAGGTCACGAACAAGTTCTCCAAGTCTTGAGTTATATGGCAATGATGTTTCTGTAGAATCGCCTCTATAAGAAGATGTTCTGGAACCTGATTTATAAGCAATTAAACTTGGAGATGTAACATGTTTATAATCTTGCTGATAGAATTTAAAAAAATCCGCTTCATTTGGGTAAGCTATAGGACACTGAATAACATGGTTTGTTGATGTAGCAGTTATAGTATTTTCACCAAGTTTGTTATCAACATACATAAAATATGGAGATGAATCAGTAGAATAATTAAGGAATTTTTTATTTATGTTTCCACAATTGTCCATTAAGAACAAAGTAATAACTGGTACAGCTGTTCCTTTTGGAATTTGAACTATAATATCACCATTTGTATCTACATAAGAATAAAGTGTACCATCTGCATAAGTAACTTGAGCTGAAGTTGATGCAGGTATTGTATAAGGTCTCCATTTTGGAAGTGTAGCAAAAGAAGTACTGTAATTACTTGTAGTATAAATTGTTGTAGAGTCTGGTCCAAGTGCACCATCTTCTACTAAAATGCCATTGTAAGCAACAGTCACAGCATAAGCCTGGAGACCTGATTGACTAGCATCAGGATTAATTTGACCATAACTAACAGTTTTACTTGTATGAGTAGTATTATTTATAAGTACATCAGTAGAACTAAGTTTAGTACCAAGTCTAATACGGATTTTATAAATAGAATCAGCTAACAAAAATCTATCTGAATTAATAGTCTGAGAACCACCATAATCTTCACCCCAGCTAAAAGGTCGCTCTGCAACACCATTTTTAATCATCTTTGAGGCAGAACCAACTTCATCATTTTCATAAGTTACAACATCCGCAATACTTGTTGAACCGTCACTTAAATTTACAGAAGGTACTGTTCCATCTTCTACAACC
>CAMPAL010000021.1 GCA_946631855.1 uncultured Treponema sp.
GAAGGACTGGTTCTCTAAGGAAGTTTGTGGTGGACCTCATGTTCAGCATACAGCACAGATTGGTGATTTCAAGATTGTAAAAGAGCAGTCTTCATCAGCTGGGGTACGTCGTATTAAGGCTGTTATTTCTGGTGGATTACCATTAGACAAGTAAAAAGAATAAATCATTATTTCTCCACTTTTCTGTAACTTCAAATAAAAAGGTTTGTTATTATGTTAAGTGGAGAGAATATATAAAGGAAAAATTGTATGAAAAAAATTGCTCTTACATTAATGATTTTATTATTAGCAGGTGCATCAGTATTTGCTCAAAGTGATCTTCAGGTTCTGGCTATTGTTAAATATAACAAAAGTGAATCTATTACTGTAAAACAATTGAAATCTCGTTGTGAAGTTTATAAGAAACAGTTGAACAGACCTCTTACTGTTGAAGAAAAGAAGAGTACACTGGATTCTTTAATTAATGAAAAATTGATGATTCAGGCTGCACAGGAAGCTGGTGTTACTGTTCCTGACAGTTATGTAGATCAGTATTTTTCTCAGGTAATGAGTCAGTCGGTTGGTAGAGCTATAACAGAAAAAGAACTTTCTGATTATATCAAAAAGACTGAAGGTATTACTCTTGATGAACTTCTTGTAAAACAGATGGGAATGAATGTTGCCGATTATAAGGCTTTCCTGAAAAATCAGCTTCTAATGCAGCAGTATGTTGTACAGAAGAATAAGGCTGAACTTGAAAAAGTTGCTCCAACAGATGAAGAAATTCGTATGTTCTATGAAAGCAATAAATCAACATTTGTATGGAATGATATTCTTAAGATTTTGCTCGTTGTTGTAGAAAAAGGTTCAAATGCTGATAATGCAAAATTAAAGTTAAATGATTTGCTGAATAAATATAAGGATAAAAAGATTACTGCAGATCAGCTTGCAGTTCAGTCTGAACAGGGAACAGCCGGATATCAGGCTGGAGAAGTTCTTGTTCCAAAGAATGAAGCTTCTGCTCAGGGACTCGGAATGCCATTCCAGAATCTTCTGGTTCTTTTCTCACAGGATGAAGGATTTATTTCTGCAATTCAGGAAACAGAAAATGATTATCGTTTTGTAAGTATAATTAAAAAATACAATGCAAAAATGCTTAATCTTAGTGATATTGTTCAGCCAGAAACAACTGTTACAGTTTATGATTATATTCGTTCTACATTGGCTCAGCAGAAACAGATGATGTATGTTCAGACTGCAGCTCAGAATATGTCTAAAACTCTTAATACATCTGACAATGTAGAAATGAAAAAATCAGGGGCTGCTTTGGATAAGCTCCTCGACTGGGGTGAATAATGTCTCGAAGAAAGAGTAGAATTCTTGCATTTCAGGCTTTATACTCCTGGGATGTAAGTAAGGCACCAATTGAAGATATTTTGAATTTTTCCTGGTTGCAGAAGGATTCCGAAATTAAAGAAGGAATTGAATCTGAACCAAGTGAAACATTAAAAGATGATAAAACTTTTGCCAGTCTTTTAATTGCAGGAACAATCGATCATGTTGATGAAATAGACAAAGTGATTGAATCTTACCTCTCTGAAGACTGGAGTATGGAAAGAATTAATAAGGTTGCACTGGCAATTCTCAGAACCAGTACTTATGAAATTCTTTTCCAGAAAGATATTGATCCTAAAATCAGCATTGATGAAGCAGTTCATATTGCACGTGAATATGGGACAGATGATTCTTATAAGTTCATAAATGCAGTGCTTGATAAAATAGGAAAAAATGAAAGAAGTAAGCTTGCTTAAAAAATTTATTCCATTTTTATTTATCTTTTCTATTATTTTGTTCTGCTTTCCCTCTTGCAGTATGAAGGCAGAACAAAATTCGTTAACAAGCCAGTTAGAATTAATTGACGCCTTAATTTCCCAGAGTCAAATGCAAAGTGCTTTGAAAGAACTCAAAAAAATTGAAAAAAGAGCATTTGATTCCTGGACTTACATTGGTATTTATAAGCGATACATGCAGCTTGGAGAACAGATTCAGGCTGAAAAAATAATAAAAAAGGCTCTGAAAAAAAATGGTCAGAATCTTGAACTTTTGACTGTTTACACCAGTTTTCTTTTACATCAAAACAGACTTGAAGATGCAAAAAAAATTGCTGTAAAACTTCAGGGAACCCGTTATGCTTCTTTGTATTCAGAGTTAATGCTCCGTTTGTCTCAGGGAAAAGTTGAAGAAGATGGAGCTTATGCCTTTTATCAGAATGAAGCATTTTATCAGATTTATCTGGATGCATATCAGGGAAGTAAAAATCCTGTATGGTTAAGAAATGCCTGTGTTTATAATCTGACAAATGGACTTTATAATCAGGCTTCTCTGTTAAATCCATCTGCCTATGCTGATTCTGAAGATGCTTACTTCTGGGCTTTAGTTTTGTATGATGCAGGAAAATATCCTTATTCTGTAGACGCACTGGAAAAAGCCCTGTCAATTTATTATCCGGATGCAAAAAATAGAAAAGTTTCAAAAGTTCAGATTGCAGCCCTTCTTTCTGATGCATATATGGCAAACTCAGAAATGGAAAATGCGGATAAGGCAAGAAGTCAGATTATCTTGAATATTGATTCAATAAAGACCAGTAAGGTTGATGAAGAACTTCTCCCAATCCTTATGGTCAATTCTGCTATTTTTGCAAGAAATCAGATGTCGGAAGATTATTTTGTGGATCTGCTTTTCTATACAGTCAACCGTTGGCCTGATTATGTTCCTGCACTTGTTTTATATTCTGATTTTGCATATCAGTCTAACTTGCAGCGTGAAGAAGATACTGAACTTAAGGCATTGAGACGGGCTGGTATTCAAACCCTTGAGATGGAAAAATATGATAATCGCAGAAAAATTCCATTGAGTGATGCTTTGTACAGAATCGATCAGGCTTTACAGAAGAGTTCAAATCCATATCTGAGTATTACAAAACTGGATCTTAAATATAAAACAAATCCAGATCTTAATGAAAAAGATAAAAACAGAGATCTCTGGGCTTTGCTGGAAGATAATTATATTGAAGGTGAAATCTATCATTCTCTTCTGGTTCAGTATGCCGTTAATTTCCTTTTGAAAACAAAACAGTATGATGACGCCTGGTCAATCTTACAAAAGCACATTTTGACTCATGGTTCTTATGATTCTAAACGTGGATTCTGGGAACAGTTTATTGAACAAATGAAGTATTACGATCTTCCTGTTGTAGAAATGGCAGGCTGGTTTGCGGCAGATAAAAAACTCACTGATGAAGCAATTAGAATTTATGAGTATTGTGTTTATGAAAGTTCTGGATATCTGGAGGAAGGTCTTGTTTCTCCTTTAGTTTCCACTTCAAGCTGTATGAATCTTGCGAATATTTATTTTTCACTTGGAAGAAAAGAGCGTGCTTTAGATTTGTATGGTCGTGCTGCCGGTCGTGAAGTTAATAATTCCAGACGTTCTGATATTTTTTACAGAATTGCCTGTATCTATGCATCCTTTGGGGATACAAAAAATGCCCTTCGTTCTGCAGAATACGCAGCAAGTTTGTATCCTGAAAATCAAAGGGCATCTGTATTAAAAGATAAATTAAGATCTAAATAATTTTAATGTCTTACTCATCAATAACAGCGATAATGTCAGCCATTTTAAGAATAAGGTGATCTTCTCCATCAATTTTAATCTGTGTTCCGGCATATTTGTCGTACATGATTCTATCACCTTTCTTAACAGTAATTTTAACATCATCAGTTCCTGGGCCTACTTCAACTACAGTTGCAGTCTGTGTTTTTTCCTGGGCAGCTTCTGGAATGATAATTCCACCCAAAGTTTTAGTTTCTGCTTTGTCGTTTTTAACAAGAACTCTGTCTGCTAATGGTTTAATTTTCATATCTTTTTACCTCTATATTAGAATTTAATTTACTAATTAAAATAATAATAAAATATACCTGTCGTCAATAAAAATCGTTAGTTTATATCAGCAGGTTTTGCAGCTTCTGCTCTTTTTTGTATGATTCCTTTTACAATCAGCTGATAAGTAATCAGAATTGTCATCATAGAAATTCCAATAATATCAGAACGGGTTTCAGGAATTACACAGAAAAGTCCTGCTACTGCAAACAAAAGTCTTTCAAAAATATCACAGGTAAGAATCAGGCCTTTCTTTTTATTTGTGCCATGGAATATTCCTGTAAAGTTGAAACCATATCCTTCGAGAGCAACACTTATTCCAAACATACCAATTAAAGCTGTAATAATGATGGACATGATAGAACTGAATGAAGCATTTATCATGAGCATTTTAGGGTTGTATACAAACATGTATGGAATAATGAATGCACCAATGGCAAGTTTTGTTGCGTTGACGGCTGTTTTCATCGGTTTGGCCTTTGCTATAGCCGCACCCGCAATGGCTGCAAGAGCTACAGGAGGAGTTACATCTGCAATAATTCCAAAGTAGAAGGCAAACATGTGTGCAGCAAGAGGTTCAACTTTCAAAGCGATAATAGCTGAAGCTGTGATTGTTGAAGTAATGAGGTAGTTTGCTGTAGTTGGAGCTCCCATACCAAGAATGATGGATGCAAGCATTGTAAATACCAGGGTAAGGAAAAGTTTTCCGTGTGCAAGAGAAATAAGTCCAGCACCAAGTTTTAATCCTAATCCTGTAAGAGTAACAATACCAATGATAATTCCTGCCATACCACATGCAATTGCAACACTGATGATATTTCTTGCGGCGTTACACATAACCTGAATTAAATCTTTAGAACCGAAAGTTGGTTTTCTACCGTGTGCCAAATCATTAATCGAAATTCCAACACCAACTGCAATACATGCAAGAATTCCCATAAGGGCGGCGTAAACAGCTGTTTTTCCAGTACAAAGGAATACAATTATTACAATAAGAGGAATAATCATATAGCTTTTGAGTAAGAGAGGAAGAATTCTTGGCAATTGTTCTCTTGGAAGTCCCTTAAGACCAAGTTTTTTAGCTTCAAGATGGACTGTTATAAAGATTCCTGTAAAATACAGAAGAGCTGGAATAATTGCTGCTTTTACAATATTGATATATGGCATACCAAGGCTTTCTGCCATCAAAAAGGCTGCTGCTCCCATGATTGGAGGCATAAGCTGTCCACCAGTGGATGCAGATGCTTCTACGGCCCCTGCAAATTCTGGTTTATATCCCAGTTTTTTCATCATTGGAATTGTAAAAGAACCAGAACCTACTGTATTTGATACAGAAGAACCTGAAACAGTTCCTAAAAGTGCAGAAGAAAGAACTGCTACTTTTGCAGGTCCTCCGCTTGCTCCACCAGCGATTGCGTTACACAAATCAATGAAAAATTGTCCGATACCAGTTTTATCAAGCAGGGCACCAAAAAGGATGAAGAGGAAAATAAAAGTAGAACATGCCCCGATTGGAACTCCCATAATTCCTTCTGTGTTATAAAAAAGATGACATACAACACGCTGCAGAGAGTATCCGCGGTGGTGGAGGAAACCTGGAAGATATTTTCCCGCAAAAGCATAAATAACAAAAATTGAAGCAATAATCATTATTGGAAGACCAACAATGCGGCGGCAGCTTTCAAAAAGAATTAAAATTCCAACAATACCAATAATTACATCCAGGGTGGTGTAGTTTCCAGTACGGCTTACGAGAGTGTTTGGAGAACCTTTTGCATACATCTGAAAGTTGATGACAATGTAAAGCCAGCAGGCAGCTCCGACAAGACCAATTACTACATCGTACCATGGCAGTGTGTTTTTTGGACTTTTCTTAGTTGGAGGAAAAAGAAGAAATGCTAAGAACTGAACGAATGCAAGATGACTGGCTCTTAAAACCTGGGCTGTTACATGGCCAGACAAAGTTGCAAAAAGCTGGAAGAATACAAATGCTACAGAAACCAGTACTGTAATGTATTGACGCCAGCATTTATGTTCTCTGTAGGATTGTTCGCGGTCCAGATTCTTCATCATTTTTTTCATTTCTTCTTCATTTGTGGTTGGAAGAATCTGTTCGAAATCATCTCCTTTTTTGCTTTTCTTGTTGTCCATTAGAACCTCCTTATTTGATGGGTTAAATATTTAATGAGTGAAACTCTCTTGATTTCAAAAGTAATACTTGTTTGTGGAGCAAATAAATCTGTAAGTTTATATTCAATGTTTTTGTCGTTTTCCCGGTTCAAAAAATAAAAAGTGAGCGAATGATTTGCAATTAAACCGACAGCCATTGTTAATTTTGGAACGGAACGATTTATATCCCGAATTATATATTCGTTATCAAGTACTTCAAAGTGTGCTCCAGGCATTTCTCCAGGCTCAGGAATTCCTGCTCCATAAGAAATAAATCTAGTACTTGTCAGTAAAAGGTCTTTCTCTTTATTAATCTGATAGTGGTCATGAACCCGACCTTTGTTTACGGAATGCGTATAGGAAATATCAAAACCTTCAAGCTTATCCGCATTCATGTAATAAAACTGTTTTGGATTTTTTCTATTTTTTATTTCTAAAACACGTTTTGCCGGGGTAAGAAAAATTATCCCGGCAAGAATTAAAATGATGATTGATATGGACACGAAAAACCGTTTTTTTTCCATTTTCAATCACCGTATGAATTAGTAAAGAATACCTGTTTCTTTGAAGTATCTTTCAGCACCTGGGTGGAAAGGAACAGATACACCAGTTACAGCAGATGTTGCTGAAACTTCTTTTCCTTTTGCGTGAGCCTGTCCAAGTTCATCAAGATTTTCGAATAAAGTTTTTGTCATCTGATAAACAGTTTCTTCATCAAGTTTTGAACTTACAGCCAGAGTAGCTTTGATTGCAAGTGCTGGAGTATCTTCATCAGTTCCTTTGTATGTTTTTCCAGGAATAGATGTCTGTGTGTAGAAGCTGTATTTAGCACAAATCTTGTCTGCTTCAGGACCTGTAACAGGAATTAAAATTAAACCAGCTGTGAAAGCAAGTTCCTGCAAAGCTGAGTTTGGAACACCTGCAGTAATGAAACATCCGTCCAAAGTTCCGTTCTGAATACCTTCAGCTGATTCTTTGAATGAAAGGTTGCTCTTTTTGATATCTTCAAATGTAAGTCCGTATCCTTCGAGAATCTGTTTAGCATTGAATTCAACTCCAGATCCTGCATCACCAACAGAAATGCGTTTTCCTTTGAAATCTGCAATAGATTTAATTCCTGAGTTTGCAGAAACTGCAATCTGGATTACTTCTGGATACATAGTTCCAATTGTCATAATGTTTTCAAGTTTTTCACCAGCGAACATGTCTGTTCCGTGGTAAGCATAGTCCATAACATCATTCTGAACTGTTGCAAATTCAGCTTCTCCTTTGTTGATAAGGCGAAGGTTTTCTGCAGAAGCACCAGTAGCCTGTGCTGTAACATTCATATTCTGAATTTTTGTATTCCAAATATTTGCAATTGCACCACCGAATGGATAGTAAGTTCCGCCTGTTCCACCAGTTGCAAGAATGTAATCTTTCTGAGAAGATTTTGTACATCCGCTAAAAATCAATGTAAAAGCTATACAAGCAGTTGCGATAGTAAGTAATTTTTTCATAAATCCTCCAATTTATCTTTTGTTATAAAACGCTTAATTGAGGTGTTATTACAAAACCCTCAAAACGCTTAATTCTACTATATTAATGCCTCTAATTCAATATAACATCAGAACTTACGGATACAGATTGACTTTTTATTAAAGTATTTGTACAAAAATAAATATGAAGATAAATGGAAAATACAAACCTTTCGAAGCTGTTCCTTCTTTTACACGAAGCTGGCCTGAAAAAACAATAACAAAAGCCCCTGTCTGGTGTTCTGTCGATTTACGTGATGGAAATCAGGCTTTGATTAATCCTATGGGGGTTGAACAGAAACTTGAATTTTTTGACCTGCTTGTAAAAATTGGTTTTAAGGAAATTGAAGTAGGATTTCCAGCTGCATCAGATACTGAATATAATTTCATGCGCCGCCTGATTGAAGAAAATCATGTTCCTGATGATGTAACTTTACAGGTTCTTTGCCAGGCCAGGGAATCTTTAATCAAAAAAACATTTGAAGCTTTGAAAGGTTGTAAAAAGGCTATTTTCCATCTTTATAATTCAACTTCTCCTGCTCAGAGAAAATATACTTTTAATATGTCTCGGGAAGAAATAAAGCAGATTGCGATTGATGGTATCCGCTGCGTTAAAAAATGCCTTTCAATGAGTCAGGGGACAGATGTTCGGCTG
The DNA here is from genome assembly GCA_946631855.1 of uncultured Treponema sp. Taxonomy (GTDB): domain Bacteria; phylum Spirochaetota; class Spirochaetia; order Treponematales; family Treponemataceae; genus Treponema_D. The sequence continues at coordinate 8,260 of CAMPAL010000021.1, forward strand.
GAGTATTCACCAGAATCATTTTCAACTACAGAAATTGATTATGCAATTGAGATTTGTGAAGCAGTAGTTAAAGAGTGGGGTGATGAAGCAGATGAAAATCATAAAATCATTTTGAATTTACCTACCACCGTTGAATGTGCCCTCCCAAATCAGTTTGCAGATCAGATAGAGTATTTTTGTAAACACATTTCTAACCGGGAAAAACTTATTATTTCTCTTCATAATCATAATGACAGGGGTGAAGGGGTTGCTCAGTGTGAAATGGGCCTTTTAGCAGGTGCTGACAGAGTCGAAGGATGTCTCTTTGGCAATGGTGAAAGGACTGGAAATCTGGATATCATAAATGTTGGTTTGAATATGTATACTCAGGGGGTAGATCCAGAGCTTGATTTATCGGATATCCCTTATATTTCCGAACAGTATACAAAATTTACAGGTATGGAAATTCCACCACGCTGGCCATATGCCGGTGAACTGGTTTTTACAGCTTTTTCTGGTTCTCATCAGGATGCTATTCGTAAGGGAATGGCTGCCCGTGTAAGAATGGGCGAAGATGCTTTGTGGGATGTTCCATATCTTACAATCGATCCTCATGATATTGGACGTCAGTACGAAGGCATTATCAGAATTAACAGTCAGTCTGGAAAGGGTGGGGCTGCTTATATTCTTGAACATGATTATGGAGTTGCTGCACCAAAAGCAATGCATCCATTTATTGGAAAAGTTGTTAAGAAAACCGCAGATTTGTTACAGCGTGAAATTTCTGGTGAAGAAGTTTACAAGGTTTTCGAAGATACCTGGCTGCACACAAAAGAGCCTATGGCATTAAAAGAGTTGATTCAAAAGCATGTTGAAGGTGCTTCTGATTGTGCTGATATGGATTCTGAGCAGGTTGCAGTTCTGGCTACCGTAAGCTGGATGGGAAAAGATTATGCAGTTGCAGGAAACGGAAACGGTCCTCTTGATGCTTTTGTAAATGCAATCAAACAGACTCCAGCTCCTAAGTTCAATCTTGTGTCTTTCCATGAACACTCTATTGGTCAGGGTGCTGACACAAAAGGTATGGCTTATGTTCATATCACCAAAGAAGACGGAACTGACGCCTGGGGTGTTGGAAAAAGTTCCAACATTGGAAAGGCTGGTATCAGGGCTGTAGTTTCTGCTTTGAACTATAAAGAATAAATTTCGGCTTTTGGTTTAAAAGCGCTTTTTTATTCCGTCCATGTATTTGTTTCCACGGTCGAATTCATTTGTGAACATTCCAAAACTTGTGGCTCCTGGTGAAAAAACAAATATCTGATCTTTGCCATCCAGGCTTTCCAGGTCATTTTTTGCCTGATCCAAAAGTGCATCAAGACTGTCAAAAGGTCCGTGGTATTTTACACCTTCTTTATTCAGAACAGGGAGAAGCTTATCGGTTGCACTTCCAGAAAGAAGATAAATGTCTTTTACCGGAATAAATCCGTCTTCATTCAATTCATCAAGATTGCCTTTTTGAATAAGTGTGTGTGATAAAACATCCAGATCCAGGCCTTTGTCTGTTCCTCCAGTCATAAAAATAACTGACTTTCCAAATGACTGAGTTGCTGCTGCTGCGGCTTCTGGAACAGTTGCACAGGAATCGTTGTAAAATTTTATATTCGTCTTGTTTTTATTCTTATACTGGTGGAAGAACTGAAGTCTGTGTTCAATGCCAGTCCAGCTTCCGCAGATTTCAGCAGTTTTTTCAGCAGGAATTCCCATCAGATACAAAACGAGGGCGGCATTCAACACGTTGATTTTCATGTGTTCACCAGGTACTGAAAGTCCTCTTAAGATAATTTCAGGTTTTGTCATATGTGGAAGAAAAACTTTTCCGCAGAAATTGCCTTTTGAATCTTTATCCTGCCATACACCATAGGTTGGTTTGTCTGTTTTTTTGTCTTTTTCAAGAGGACCTTTTCCGTAACGAAGAACAGTTCCTTTTGTTTCGCTGGCAAAAAGATTTCCCCATGTGTCTGCCTCGGGATGGAGATTTTTGTCAGGGCCTGTTCCAAGGTCATCTTCTTCTGCATCAAAAATAGAATAGTCGCCCTTTGTCTGGTCTGCATAAATCAGGCGTTTGTCGGCAACGTAATCTTCCATGTTTCCATACCAGTTCTGATGGTCTGGCACGATTTTTGTAATGATGGAAATGTGAGGTTTTAAAACCCCACGGCCGCGTAAATCTGCAAGCTGCCAGGAAGAAAATTCTATAACTACAGGTGTATCCTGATTTACTTCATCAAAAAATGTAAGAGGGCTTACAGTAATGTTTCCACCAAGAAATGCTTTGTACCCGGCTTTTTTCAGGCCGTAATAAATTGCACTTACGGTGGAAGACTTTCCCTTGCTTCCTGTTACTGCAATTATTGGACAGTCTGTAAAACGTAAAAAAATGGAAAGATCTGTTTCAATGGCTTTAGCTGCTGCCAGATATTTGTTTCCTTCATATTTTACGCCAGGATTTTTGATTACACAGTCGGCATTTTCGAAATCTTCGATGCGGTGTTCTCCCAGACGGTAGGTCAGTCTTGAAGTATCAAGGTCTTTGTCAGCTGCAATACGATCAATTGTAGGCTGGAGTTGTTCCTGAGTTTTCATATCCGTTACAAGAACATATGCTCCTTTTTTCAGGAAGAAACGAACAGCAGCTTCTCCACCACCGTTCAGTCCAAGTCCCATAATGGTGACATGTTTATCTCTAATTCCATCGATTGAGGAAAAGGCACAGGTTTTTGAGTAGGAATGAAAAGTCATAGTATTTTCTCCAAAAAAAAAGCCTTCCTGCGTGTGCAAGAAGGCCGGTTGCCGGGAACCAGAATCGAACTGGCACGTCGATTGCTCGACACAGGATTTTAAGTCCTGGGCGTCTACCAATTCCGCCATCCCGGCTACTTGTGTGTATAATATACAAAAAATAAGATGTTTTCAAGTGGTGTGTATTTCTTTATAATTTCGGCATCGAGGTTAGAACTGATGTATCTTTTAGTTATGAAGCAGCTGCTTACCATGTTTATAATCGGGCTTTGTGGTTTTATTTTTGCAAAGGCCTTTAAGGTTAATGAAGATCAGCGTAAATTTTTAAGTAAGCTCCTTCTATATTTTATCAATCCTTCTGTAATTCTTAATTCATTCAATAAAGATTTTGATGCTTCCAAATTAAAACAACTTCTTTTTGTAGCTGGAATGGCTCTTATTGTTCATCTGATTATGATTCTGATTGGATTTTTTACTTCAAAAGATCAGATTGAGCGGCTGGGAATTGCTTTTACAAATTGTGGATTTATTGGAATTCCTTTGATTCGCGGGGTTTTTGGTGATCAGGGTGTTTTCTTTCTGATGGGCTATCTGGTCATTTTTAATCTTCTTGTATGGACATATGGATATCATCAGCTTAGTGGGACTAGTAATATTAAAAAGATTGTTACAAATCCAAATATTATTGCAGTAGTTCTGGGAATCTTGCTTTATTGTATGCCTTTTACCCTTCCTCAGTTTATTGCAACTCCACTTTCCATGATTTCTGAATTAAATACAGCTGTAAGTATGATTGTGATTGGTGTTTTGATTGCCAGTTTTAATCCTGCAGAAGGAAAGACTTATATCTGGAAAATAACAAAGTTTTCTGTTTTAAGACTGATTGTCTGTGGTTTTGTTTGTACCTTTGTTCTGTTTGGCATTTATAAATTTTTTGGAAATTTCCCTGATATAAAAATGCTGATATTTGTAGTTTTAATTTGTGTTTTATGTCCTGTTGCAACTACAATTCCGGGGCTTGCCTGTGTATTTGATAAAAATGCAACTTATGCAAGTCTTATAGTTTCTATCACAAGTTTGCTTTGTATGGTCACTCTACCACTTCTTGTTGCTTTTGCGGAATTAATAATTAAGTAAATTTACTATAATCTTTTAGGTTACTTGTTATTGAAAAAATAGTTTATACGTTATAAATTGTTAACATTCTATTTTGAGGTGTGATATGTCTGAAGAAAAATTTGATTTCACAATCGATAATCTGGGACCATGTACAATTCAGTCTCCAATTAAACTTTCAACTGTTCATGGTGATTATACAGCTAATTATGTAAGAGATGATTCTTACGTTCTTTCTGAAGTAAATGTTTACGATAAAACAAAACCAATTGTACTTGATTCTTCAAATTTGATGGAAAAGGCTGGTCCTCGTGAAAAGATTTTCTTCGACCCAGCACACGCAAAAGCAGGTATTTGTACATGTGGTGGACTTTGTCCTGGTTTGAATGATGTAATTCGTGCCATTGTTCGCTGTTTGAATACTCGTTATGGTGTAAAAACAATTAAAGGTTATCAGTATGGTTTCCATGGTTTCTTCGCTGATGAAGGCTATGAACCTATTGAACTTGACCGCTATCTTATAGATGAAATCCACAAGATTGGTGGAACTTATCTTGGAACCAGCCGTGGTGGTGGACAGCGTGTTTCAGAAATTGTTGACTGTCTTGAAAGAGATGGAATTAACATGCTTTTCATTCTTGGCGGTGATGGAACTCAGCGTGGTTCTTATGATATCGCCTGCGAAGTTGAAAAACGTGGAATGAAATGTGCAGTAGTTGGTGTTCCAAAAACTGTAGATAATGACCTTATGTTCATTGACCGTTCATTTGGTTTTGAAACAGCTGTTCAGCGTGCAAAAGAAGCTGTTGCCGCAGTTCATATGGAAGCTGCCAGCCAGATTAATGGTATTGGTCTTGTAAAACTTATGGGACGTGAAGCAGGCTTTATTGCTACAGAAGCTGCTCTTGCATCTCACGAAACAAACTTCTGTTTAATTCCTGAAGTTCCATTTGAAATGACTGGTGAACACGGATTCCTCGCTTGTCTCGAACGCCGTCTTGCAAAACGCGGACATGCCGTAATTGTAGTTTCTGAAGGTGCAGGACAGGATCTCCTCCAGTCAACAGGTGCTACAGATGCTTCTGGAAACAAAAAACTTTCAGATATCGGTTTGTTCCTTAAGTCTGAAATTGAAAAGTACTTCAAATCTAAGAATATTGAAATCAACTTGAAATATATTGATCCTTCATATCAGGTTCGTGCATCAGTTACAACTGCTTCTGACTCAATCTATTGTGAACGTCTTGGAAACAATGCTGTACACGCTGCTATGGCAGGAAAAACAAAGTGTGTAATTGGACTTGTTCACGATAAGTTCGTTCACCTCCCAATCAAGGCTGTTACAGCACACAGAAATGCAGTAGATCCAGAAGGATCACTCTGGCGTGACTGTCTTGATGCTACAGGTCAGCCAATTCTTATGTGTAATGACCTTGCAAAAGCTCAGGAAAAAATGGCTGCTGCAGTTGCAGGTGCTAAATCTAAACCAAGTGAACAGAAAAAGAATAAATAAGTTTTTCTGTAAGCTTTAAGTTTTATAAAAGCCACTGTTTGAAGTCGATTCTGCTTTTGAACGGTGGCTTTTCTGTTTTTATAAGAAATATCTACGATAGACTGTAAAAACAATTACTTGTATTCTAGAATGTATGACAAGTTTATTAGAAAAATACGGTTATTCTAAATTTGATATTGAAAATCGTGTAATTGAATGCTGGAACAACATTTTTGATCAGAAAAATCCCAATCATTTATATTTTGAAGCCGAAGATGGTATGGGTTACATGGAAGATACAGGAAACGACGATGCAAGAACAGAAGGCATGTCTTATGGCATGATGATGGCTGTTCAGATGAATCGTAAAGATATTTTTGACAGAATCTGGAAATGGACCAGAACTTATATGTATCTGGATAAGGGACCAAATGCAGGATTTTTCTGCTGGTCTAATCAGATTGACGGAAGAAAAAATGCAGATGGTCCTGCTCCTGATGGTGAAGAATATTTTGCAATGGCACTTTTCTTTGCTGCAGAACGCTGGGGTAACGGAGAAGGCATTTTTAATTATACAGAAGAAGCCCGAGCCATCCTCCGAACTGCCATTCATGGTCCAAGTAAAATGTGGGATGAAAAATATCACCACATTCGTTTTGTCTGCAATTGTCCTTTTACAGATCCTTCTTATCACCTGCCACATTTTTATGAAATTTTTGCCCAGAGAGCAGATCCTCAGGATAAGGAATTCTGGCTTAAAGCGGCAGAAGCAAGCAGAAAATATTTACCAAAGGCATGTCATCCTGTAACAGGACTGGCTGCAGAATACGCAACCGATGAAGGAGAACCACTTCCACCAGAACATCATGGAACTTTCTTCAGCGATTCATATCGTGTTGCCGCAAATATTGGACTTGATGCCCACTGGTGTGGAAAAACAAAAGACTTGTCTCAAATTGCGGAAAATATTATAAATTTCTTCGATGGTAAAACAGCAGCAGAATTAAAAGATTATACAGTTGATGGTCGTGCTTTAAAAAAGAATGCCCGCCACCCGATTGGTCTTATTGCAACAGTAGCAGAAGCCGTTCTTGCAGTTTCAGATAAAGATGGAATTACACCAGCGGCCGAACGAGCAATCAAACGCTTTTGGGAAACTCCAATGCGAACAGGACGCCGCCGATACTACGACAATTGTCTCTACTTTTTTGCCATGCTTGCTTTAAGCGGAAAATACATTACTTACTAAAAACAGGACTTATTTATGTTTAAAATTGCAATTGAAGGTGGAAAACTTAATTTTCTTTTTGTGTGTGATAAAAACGAACTTTCTGGAGTTAAAAAAATTGCTGATAAGGTTCGTAAGGATGTTCAGAGGATTACAGGTCTTGAGCCGGAAATTGTAAATTCTGCAGAAGAAAATCATCCTCAGCTTCTTTTTGGAACTCTTGGGGTTAGTCCTCTTATTGAAAAAGAATTGGATTCTTCAATTGCCGAAAAAATCCGTGGAAAACGCGAAGTTTATGCTTTCCTTGTAAAAGATTCTAAAATCATAGTTGCAGGTTCAGATAAGAGAGGTACAATTTATGGACTTTTCCATTTGTCTGAATTAATGGGCATTTCTCCTTTTGTAGACTGGGCTGATATTTTGCCTCAGCATCAGGAAAGTCTTGAACTGGAAAATACAGAGTTTATTTCAAAAGAACCAAGCGTAAAATACCGCGGATTTTTTATTAATGATGAATGGCCTGCCTGCGGAAACTGGTGCAATCATAATTTTGGTGGATTTAATGCAAAGATGTATGAACACGTTTTTGAATTACTTCTACGCTTAAAAGGAAATTATCTTTGGCCTGCAATGTGGGCTGCACGTTTTTCTGATGATGGTCCTGGCCTTGCAAATGCCGAATTAGCCGATGAACTTGGTGTAATTATGGGTGCCAGTCATCACGAACCATGCTGCAGGGCGGGGGAAGAATACCGCTATTTGAGAGGTCCAGATTCAATTTATGGTGATGCCTGGAATTTCCGCTCAAATGAAAAAGGAATTACTAAATTCTGGGAAGACGGACTTAAACGTAACGGAAAGTTTGAAAATGTTATTACAGTTGGTATGCGTGGCGAAGCAGATACAGCCATTATGCAGAACGCAACTTTAGCAGATAATATCAATCTTTTACGCGATGTTCTAAAAACACAGAATTCTCTAATCAAAAAATATGTAAATGAAGATTTGAACAAGGTTCCAAGAATGCTTGCTTTGTACAAAGAAGTTGAACCTTATTTTTATGGTGATAAGCATACAAAAGGTCTTATGGGCGACTCTGAACTTGAAGGAGTTACCCTCATGCTTTGTGATGATAATCACGGAAACCTCAGAACCGTTCCAACAGAAGCAATGCGAAATCACAAAGGCGGATATGGTATGTATTATCATTTTGATTACCATGGTTCACCTTACAGTTATGAATGGTTTAATACTTCATATCTTCCAAAAGTAAAAGAACAGATGACTGCCGCTTATGATTTTGGAATCAGAGATTTGTGGATTGTAAATGTTGGTGATGTAATGACTAATGAACTTCCACTTTCATATTTCCTGGATCTTGCTTATGATTACGAAAAATATTCAAAATCATCTGCATTTGTAGAAAGTTATGTGCAGTCCTGGGTAAATGTTCAGTTTGCAGCTTTAAATGATACACAAAAGAAAGATATTGCTGCAATCATCAATTCATACACCAAAATTGCAAATATGCGACGTACAGAATGCATACAGCCAGATACATATCATCCTGTAAATTTCTGTGAAAGCGACAATCTGCTTGCTGAAGCAAACAAAATTATTGCAAAGGCAGAAGAACTGAAAAACGAAATGCCTTCTGAACTTTTGCCAGGCTACTTCCTTGAAGTTTATCTGCCGGCTTGTGGAAGTATGAATGTTCTTAGAATGCAGCTTTACAGCGGAAAGAATAAATGGTTTGCCAGAAAATCGGCACTTGCAGCAAATGTTTATGCAGATAAAGTTCGCGAATGCTACAAGTATGACCTGGCTCTGGTGGAGGAATGCGATAAAATTGATGATGGAAAATTTTATGCTTCTGGATGGTCAGAACATTTTGGTTTTAAGAACTGGTGTGAAGCAGAAAATCAGTATCCAACTTATACATATGTTGAACCAACCAGAAAAAAGCGTTTTATAGTCTGGGTTGATGGACAGGAATATACAACAAGTGGTCAGGACTGGACAAACCGCAATTTACAGGTGACTGCTTTCAAAAATCCTGAAACTACTGAGGCAAAAATTAAAATTGCCAGAACATATGCAGGTGAAGTTCCTTTTACAGTTGAAATTGAAGAGGACGGAAAAAACTGGCTTAAAATTCAGCAGGAATCTGATAAAGAACTGTGCATTGAAACTCTTATTCTTACAGTTGATAGACAAAAACTTTCCGGGGTGGAAAACAAGAAGACCACTTTATTTATTAAGAGTGATGATGGACATGGGGCAAAACTGCTTGTAAATGTTCATATTGATGCAGAAGTTCCTTCCACCACTTATCCGGGGGGAACTTTTGTACAGACAGAAAATTACATTTCTATTGAGGCAGAACATTTTGTTGCGTCTGCTTCGGGCTTAAATGACGCTCATTTTGAAGTGCTTTCTGGTTATGGAAAAACTCTGTCTGCTGTAAAGGCTTTTCCTGTAATAAATACTTATCCAAAAGGAAAAAATGCACCTTATCTTGAATACAAGTTTGCCTTGCAGAATGATGGTGTACAGACTTTTGATTTTTATCTTAATCCTTCAAATCCTGCTTATAAAGACAACAAACTTCAGTTTATTCTTGAAGTAAATGGTAAGAAAATTCTTAAAAATGTTGTTGAAGAAGGTTTTGCTGTTGGTGATAATCAGGAGCCTTGGGGAACAGATGTTACAAATAATATCAGAGTTTCAACTGTCTATGCAGATTGTAAGGCTGGCTTGAATTCTATGAAGATTTATCCTGTAACTCCAAATGTAGTTCTTGAAAAAATTGTAATTTATCCTGCAAATCAGATAATGCCAGATTCTTATCTTGGTGCGCCTGAAACTTTCAGAATTAAATAATTTTTTTCTTGTAACCTGGGCTCAGAATTATTATTTTAAAGGTATATGAAAGATTATTACGAATTGCTTGGAGTACCAAAATCGGCAACTGCTGATGAGATAAAAAAGGCTTACAGAACACTCGCATTTAAATATCATCCTGACCGAAATCAAGGAAATAAGGAAGCGGAAGAAAAATTCAAACAGATTTCCGAAGCTTACGATGTCCTTGGGGATGAAACAAAGCGTCGTAATTATGATGCAGGTGCTTACACCACTGGTAGTTATTACAACAATGCTGGTCAGAATGAATATCAGAGACAATATCAGTACACATATCAGAATCCTTTTGGTGAAGAGTACTGGCAGTGGTTTAATGATGCTCAGCAGAATCAGAGACAATATTCAAATTATACAAGACAGCGTAGAACTTATTCCCGCGGTGATTATATGTCCATGTTTGTTTTAAAAGTAATTCAGACTCTGGTTTCTATGTTTATGTTCAAGATTTCTTTTTATATTCCGTTTGGATTTTTAATTTGTATCGGTGTGTTTGTTGATGGGGTTAGAGGAATTGGAACCGCCCTCAGAGGGCTGAAAGCGGTTCGTTCAAGAAAGTAGAGTTTTATACTTCTGCCAGGAAGTACTTTTTCTTACCTCGGCGGAAGATAATTACTTTTCCTTCAAGAGCCATATCTTTTGTAACAACTTTTGTTTCGTCGTTTACAACTTCTCCATTAATTGAAATCGCATTATTCTTAATAAATTCTCGGGCTTCACGTTTTGAAGAAGCAATTTTGTTATTTACCAGAACATCTACTAATGGAAGTTCTTCTGTAAATTTGAAAGTTGGAACACCCTTCATTCCAGAAAGAATGTCATTTACAGAAAGGCCTTTGAAATCACCGGCAAAAAGTTTCTGACTTACGTTTACGGCGTTGTCAGCTTCTTCTTTACCATGAATATCTTTTACAACTTCGTAAGCAAGAGTTTTCTGTGCAATACGGGTTTCTGGAGCGGCCTGCTGCTGAGCATATATATCTTCAATCTGTTCTTTGCTCAGGAAGGTGAATACTTTAAGGTATTCCAGAACTTTAGAATCATCAGTGTTAATAAGATACTGATAAATTGCATATGGAGTTGTTTTTGTCTTATCAAGCCAGAGAGCATTTCCTTCAGATTTACCAAATTTTTTTCCTGTTGGATCGAGAATTAAAGGCATGGTGAAAGCATAAGCAGTTTTGTCAAGAACTTTACGGATAAAGTCTACACCAGTTGTGATGTTTCCCCACTGGTCAGAACCGGCAACCTGCATAATACAGTTCTTTTCCTGATAGAGGTGGAGGAAGTCGTAGCCCTGCATAAGCATGTAAGAAAATTCTGCATAGGTAATTCCAGTTTCAAGACGACGCTGAATAATGTCTTTTCCCAGCATGTAATTTACGTTGATGTATTTACCAATATCGCGCAGGAAGTTTAAGAAGGTGTAATCTTTCATCCAGTCGTAGTTATCAACAAGTTCTGCTTCTGGAACAATTCTACTAACCTGTGCACGGATTCCTTTGATATTGTTGTTTACAGCTTCATCAGAGATGATTTCACGTTCAGCAGTAGGACGTGGGTCTCCAATACGGCCTGTAGCACCACCACAGAGCAATACAGGGTGTTTTCCTGCATTAGCAAGACGTTTTGCCATACAGAGGGAAGAATAATGGCCGAGGTGGAGGGAATCGGCAGTAGGGTCAGTTCCCCAGTAAAAAGAGAAAGCTTCTCCATCAAGAATCTTCTGCAATTCAGATTCTTCACCTGCAACATCTTTAATAAGACCTCGCCATTTTAAATCTTCATATAAAGTCATTTTTTTCTCCAAAATTAAAAAAAGGCCTTCCGGTTAGGAAAAGCCTTGTAATTATCGGGTATTAGAAAGATTATCTTTCGCGGAATACAATTCTTCCCTTGTTTAAATCATATGGTGAAAGTTCAACTTTTACACTGTCACCAGGAACGATTCTAATGTAATGCTTGCGCATTTTTCCAGATAAGTGAGCCAGAATGATGTGGCCACCCTGCAATTCAACACGGAAAGTTGTGTTTGGAAGGGCTTCTTTTACAATTCCTTCAACTTCGATAGCTTCTTCTTTTGCCATGATAATCCTTTGTGAAAATAAAAATTATGCATATTTCAGAAAAAAAAGTTTGTCTTTTTGGAAATTTGCATTTATATTATTATATACAAAACTTAATAACATTACAATATTGTTAAAAAAGTGAAGGGAGGTATTCAATGGATCAAGAATTTCTTGATAAGATGAAGGATAAATTACTGGAGCAGCGAAGAACTTTGTTACAATCTCTCTCAGAACAAAGTGAAGATATGCGCAACTTGGTAAAAACTGTAGATTCAGGTGATGAAGCTGATGTTGCCGCTGATGTTATAGATCGTCAGTTGCTTACTTCTTTGGGAACACAGGACGCTAACAGACTTAAACAGATTGATAATGCAATAGACAGAATTAATCAGAATAAATATGGACGTTGTGTACTTTGTGGACAGGAAATCCCAAAGGAAAGACTGGAAGTTCTTCCTTATGCACTCATGTGTATTTCATGTGCAAGTGCAGAAGAACGCCGAAACAGATAAAATTTATACTTAATGAAGACAAAGACTCGTCAGAAAATGGCGGGTCTTTTTTTTTATTATATGTTGAAACTTCCGGCAAGAGGATAAACTAATTCTGTATATCCTGCTTTTTTGGCAATTTCTACCGCACGGTCGAAGGCACAGTCAAGGTCTGGTGCATTGTGACAGTCTGAATTGATACAGACAGGAATTCCAGCCTCGTGGAGCAGGGAAAGAAAATATGCAGAAGGATAAACATCATCCATGGCACCACGGGCAATTGCTCCTGTGTTAATTTCTGCAATTACATCAGTTTTGGCGGCAATTTTTACGGTGGATTTGAGTTCTTCTTTGTACCAGCTTTCGTTTTCATCAAAAAAATGGAGAAGACCGTTTCTTTTTCTTACAAGGTCTGGATGAGCCCAAATTTCAAAAGAACCTTTTTCAAGCATTTCTCTCTGAGCCTGAAAATAAGCCTGAACCATCTTTTTTCCATCACCATGATAGAGTTTTTCAAGACCCTTTTTTACATTTTCTGTAGAATCATCCACCGTTGTCTGAAAGTCCTGGGTAGAAACATAATGAACAGCCCCAATCAGATAATCAGGTTTTAGCTCACCAAAATGTGTTTTTTCCGGAATGCTAAGGGGTGGAAAATAATCGCATTCAAAACCACAGAGAATCTTTATTTTGTCTTCATACTTTTCTGCAAGTGAACGGATGGTTTTTACGTAAGCTTCGTGGTCGTTCGAAGGAATGTGCCAGTCCGAACTGAATGGGTATATAGAATGACCTGAAAAGCCCAGGACAGAAAAGCCTTTTTCGATGGCAGAAAGAACCATTTCTTCGGGTGTGTTTTTTCCATCGCAAAAGGTTGAGTGAGTATGAAGATTGATTTTAGTCATTAAATTTATTCCTTAGAGTGCAGTACAGAAAGTGATTTTTGAACCAGAATGTTTGGTTTCTGAGGTTTTACTAAATAAGTTTTTGCACCGGCACTTAAAGCTTTTACAATAATTTCGCGCTGACTTGTTGCAGAATAAATGATGATTGGTGGTGTGTTTGACCGTTTCTGTAAAGTCTGAAGCAGAGAAAGACCAGTTTTATCTGCAATAAGAATATCAAGGATGATTAAGTCGTATTTTCCTTCTTTGTAGAATTTCATGAATTCATTACCGCTGTTAAAAATAACACAGGTTGCACCGGCTTGTTCAAATGCAATTCTTGATGCTTCAGCAGAAGTTTCATCACTATCTACAATTGCAACGACAATAACAGTTCCTGTTTTAGGAGTATCTGATTTGTAAATAGAATCTGTTGCAAAGCGGGTAGCCATTGAACCTTTGTCGGTTTCTGTTTCAAAAGATGGAGTTAAAATTCTGTTTGTAATTAAATCTGTTACATCTGTAGAAACGGAAGTGTCAACCAGGTCGTTCAAAAGGCGGGTAAGGTTATTTGACATTTCGATACCTGCATAATTCTGGTGACCAATCAGCATTTCTTTTACAAATGGACTTAAAGAAAGAATTTTTACGCTTTTAGGATGAATGCCTGGGCAGGCAAGAACGTTATCAATAAGAAATTCCAGATTGTATCCATCAACAAAGGTAAGTTCCAGGTTTGTAAGCATGATGATAACTTTTGGACTTTCAATATTTTCTTTTTCAATAATTTCAGAAAGTTTAAACTGAAGAAGGGCAATTTTTTCGCGGTTCAAACCAAGTGCCAGTTCAACAAAAATAATGTTGTTGTTTCTGTGAAGGTCAAGAACGCATGGAGTTGTGTCCATAGAAAGAGGAACGTGAACAACCTGCCCAATAGATTTAAAAAGAAGGTCAAATTGAACAGGCTTTTCGAAGTATTTTATAACACCATATTTTGCAAGTGCTGCAATGCTGGCACGGTCTCTTTTTGGACCAGTAATAATTACAGGAATATTGATAGCATTTGAATCTTCAATTTTTGATTCAAGGAACTGAATTTCTGCAGTATTATCTTCTTCCATATCAAGAATAATAAGATTTGGAAGATTAGTTATCATTTTTGTGTAGATATCTCTGTTTTCCTGAGTGAGAATAACATCAATCTGTTCTTCTGTAAGTTTCTGCTTTAGAAAATCTCTAAAAAGCGGATGGCTGTCAGCTATTAAAACCTTCTTCATAAATTTATAGTAGCATAGATTTAATTTTTTTTCTATTTTATTTGTTTAAAAAGAAAGGACAGTCTGCGGTGAACAGACTGTCCTTTGTTGTTAACGGACAGTTACATTTTGACCTGATACATACGTACTGAAGTTAAAGTTTCCTGGATTTGGACTTGCTCCTAAAAGTTTAACAGCATCTATATATGAAGTTGACCAGCTTCCAGAATATGGTAATACCCATACTCTATAAGTAGCACCACTATCTACATTTTTACTAACTGTTATTGTGTCAGCTGAGGTATAAGTATTAAAACCAAAGTATTGAACTTCTGAAGGGTCCCAGTAGGTGTCATGGTATATTTTATAGAAAACTAAGGCACCTGTGTAGTTTCCGCTAGTAGGTTTATTAATTGTAACTGTTATTGTACCACTTCCAGAACTTGAAGAAGATCTGGATAAACTAAAGCTTGTTGATTCTGGCTTTGTGTATACAGAAATCCATGATACTGAACTTGCTGTACGAATGCTTGTATCAGTTCCTTTTACATGATTCATAGTAGTTCCGCTATCCAGCCAGTCTGCAACACCAATCCAATAATGTGTTCCTGGTGTAAGATCAGTTAGAGTAAAGCCTGTAGAAGAATCAGAATGGTATTTCCAGCCTGCATAATTTAAATCTGCTGTACTTCCAGATGTGCAGTAGCCATAAATAGTACCTTTGCCGGCACCGGAACTTGGAGCAGTCCAGGTAATTGTTATGCTGTTTGTACTTGTTTCTGCGACTGTCAAGTTTGCAGGTTCATTACATTTTGTAGTTTGTGTAATGGTTGCAGAATATATAGATTCTGAATATAAAGAGGTTGTTCCTATATAAGGAACGAGTTTTAAAGTGAATTTTGTAGCCGCTTCATATAAATAGATGTTTGCAGAAGTTCCTGTGTAAGAACTGTAATATGTATATGTTGAACCGTTGTCTTTACTGTAGTAAATTCTTACTCCATCGCATCCGGATGGTTTTGTCCAGGAAACTTGTAAATAATAATATGTAACAGTTGGTATTGTAACGTTAGTTGGAGCACTTATTGAATTCTTTGTTTTAATTCCGTTAGAAGTAATTAAACTTGTAGTAAAGTTTGTTACAGAACCATCTACAGTTGCAGTTCCTTTTACCTGAGCTTGACTTGGAGCAGAACCAATATAACTAACAAGCCAGACGTAGTTTGTACCGCTACCGTTAGTTGAAGGTGCTGTATAACTATAACTTGTTGTACTATGTGAAGGATACCAATAATCTACATAGGTTGCAGTTGAAATATCATTTTGACTACTGTGATAAATGTGGAATCCTGAGAATCCACTGCTTGGGTATGTCCAGTTGATGGTATATGAATTTGTAGAAGTTGCTTCAATGAATTGTTTTCCAGAAGCTGCATAAACTTCATTTGGTTTTGTGTATTGGGTTATAGTAGAACTTGAAGCACCATTTATTGTTGTTGAAGAATAAGTAATATATGGAATAACATAAATGTTGTATTTAGAACCTGCTGTTAATCCACTTAATGTATAACTTGTGCTGCTTGTTGTGCCTGCTAAAGTATATGAAGAGTTTGATGAGAGTTTATAGTAAACTTTGTAGCCACTAACAGTTCCAGATGGTGCACTCCAGCTTAAACTTATAGCGTTTTTGCCTGTATTGCTTACTATGAAGTTAGATACACTGCCTGGGAGTGAGTAAGCGTCTGTTGATGTATAATCTGAACTTAAAGAGCCATAACCATCTGTATAGTAAGCTCTAAAGTAATAGTGAGTTCCCTGACCTAAGCTACTGACTGTAACAGGACTTGAAGTGTATGAACCATAATAAGTGAATGTACCGGTTGAAGATGTGTTATAGTAAAGTTTAATACCACCAGTTCCTTTGGTTTGTGCTTTACTGCTTGGTGCAGTCCAGCTTAATCTTATGCTGCTTGTTGTGGTGTAAGATGTTGAAGTTACATATAAACTTGCAGGTTTATATGGAAGTGTGTTGAAAGGAATGTTGTAGATGTTTTCATTTCCATATGTATCATATGTTTTGATTGTATAGTTGTATGAGGTCGCTTTTGTAAGGCCAGAAATTGTACATGAACAGGCATTTCTGTCTGTTGCAGTAGTTGTGCTGCCGTTTGAATCTTTCCATACTACA
>CAMPAL010000022.1 GCA_946631855.1 uncultured Treponema sp.
TGCACCGTTCCATTCTTCACATCTACCTTTCCAATAAATTCTTTATTAAAAGGTACAAGAACTTTTCGGTCACAACTATCGGAGAGAGCGACTTCTAACAAGTAACCACCTCCGCCTTCCAATACGTCTGTGATTTTCCCAAGAACATCACCTTTATGATGTCCAGGTGCATCCAACGTTGCCGGATCGTCTTTTCCCCCATAAACAAGGGAACAATCTCGTAAATCTTCAATGTACCATTCGTCTTTTCCCAAAGGCTTACAGTACTTTCTTTCTGCTAAAATTTCCCACTTATTGTACTTTTGTACATCTTCGTCAGAATTAATTCCAGCAAATTTAACATAGGCAACTGCATTTCCTAAAGAAACCGATTCAACCTTTGTTTCCTTAAGCAATTCACCATGTCTCAAAGTTACATCCTTAAGTTTGAGTAAATGCTCATACACTCCAGACGAACTCTCTACTTTACATTCACCCGAATAACCATGAGGTCCACGAATGAATCCAACCACAAGTTGTGCTTTAATCATCAGCAATATTCCTAACTAGTTATCAAGAATATCAAGACTGTATCGCTTACCGTCTTTTACTGCTGAAGCGCTCAAAACAGTTCTCATTGCTTTAGCAATTCGGCCATATTTACCGATTACCTTACCAATGTCCCCGTCTGCAACTTTAAGCTGAAGCACCATTCCTTTCTCGCCTTCAGTTTCATTTACAGTAACAGCTGACGGATCATCGACCAATGATTTAGCGATGTATTCAATCAGGTCTTTTTCCATATCCTGCTCCCGTAAACTACTTTGCCTGTTTAGCAGACTGAATGTTCATCAACTTTTTAACCATGTCAGTAGGCTGAGCACCAACACTGATCCAGTACTTTGCACGATCCAAATTAATTGAAACCTGAGCATCTTCTTTAGCGATTGGCTGGTAAGTTCCAATTTCTTCGATACATACACCGTCACGTGGTTTCTGTGAGTCCTGAACAACTACACGGTAGCATGGACGTTTCTGAGTACCAAATCTCTTAAGTCTGATTTTGACCATCTATATCCTCCATAGCACTGTTTCCAGCACCATATTTTCAATTTTAAACATATTTATTCTATTGTGAATATTGAAATACTAATATATAGGAAATATAACTTTTATTCAAGGCTACTTACTTGTAAAACGAGATAAGAAAAGTTTCATTCTTTCTGTCTGAGGATTATTTATTACCTGAACAGGATCTCCAGATTCAACAATAACTCCACCATCCATAAAAATAATTTTACTTGAAATATCGCGGGCAAAGGCCATTTCGTGGGTTACAACAACCATTGTCATTTTTTCCGAAGCAAGCTCTTTTATGACTGCAAGAATTTCACCAGTTAATTCAGGATCCAGAGCTGATGTAGGTTCATCAAATAAAAGAACTTCTGGTTTTAAAGCGAGGGCTCTTGCAATAGAAACTCTTTGCTGCTGACCACCACTAAGCTCACAAGGATAATTATTGATTTTGTCAGAAAGCCCCATTCGTTTTAGAAGTTCTTCTGCAACACCAACTGCTTCTTCTTTTGATTTTTTTAATACCTGAACCTGAGGATCCACAATATTTTTTAATACAGAAAAATGAGGAAATAAATTAAAATTCTGAAAAACAAGTCCACTTTTTAATATAATTTCCTGTCTTTCTTTTTTATCAGCATATACACCATTTTTTACAAGTGTCTTACCACATATTGTAATTGAACCATCTGTAACCTGTTCTAGCTGAGAAATACAACGAAGCATAGTTGATTTTCCAGAACCACTTGGTCCAATTATAGAAAGAACTTCTCCCTTCTCCACCGAAAAAGAAATTCCCTTAAGTATTTCAACATTATCTCTAAAAATCTTTCTTATATTTTCAACTTTGATAATTTCTTCCATACAAAACTCCTAGTTGTAATAACCAAGTTTCTTTTCCAACTTCTGGAAACAAAGAGAAACTATCCAGTTCATAATAAAATAAAAAAGACCGGCAATAAACAATGGTGTAAAAGAGAACAAGGCACCCTGTCTTTCTTTTGCAACCATAAGAAGTTCAGAAACCCCGACAACTGATACAAGTGCAGTATCTTTTACAAGGGTGATAACTTCATTTCCCATTGCAGGGACAATACGTTTTATTACCTGTGGCAAAATAATTCTAAAAAATGTCTGACCAGATGTGTAGCCTAAAACCTTAGAAGCTTCATATTGTCCTTTTGGAACTGATTCAATTCCACCACGATAAATTTCTGCAAAATAAGCAGCATAATTTATTACCAGAGCGACAATTGCAGCTACAAATCTGTTCCAGCGGAAAGTTACATCAAAACCCTGTAAAACCAACCATCTCACAAATAAACCTGGTCCAAAATATACTACAAGAAGCTGAAGCATTAATGGAGTACCACGGATAATTAAAAGAAAAACATTAGTTATCCATGAAAGCACCTTATTCTTAGACATTCTTCCCATAGCAATTGGAAGAGCAAGCGGAATTGCAAATAATAAAGTTAAGAAGAAAACTTCCAGCGATGTTACAGAACCTTCCAGCATCGCTGACAGCATTTTGATGTACTTATCGCTCATAATTACTGAATTACTGAAATATCTTTACCGAACCATTTCTGTCCAATTGCAGCAACAGTTCCATCAGCCTTCATTTCTTTAAGAATACTCCAAACTTCATCACGAAGTTCTGGTTCTGTCTTTCTGAAACCAATTCCATATTCTTCTGGAGACAATGATTCATCAACCAGCACGAAAGGTTTGTTATTAGCAGCAATAGCATAATTAGCAACTACACTATCCATTAAAACAGCATCAACACCACCAATATCAAGATCGTTCAAAGCTGTAATATTATCCTTAAATGAAACAACATTTTTCAAAGAAGCCTTAAAATCTGCTTTAGAATCCAATGCTTCCTGTGCACTTGAACCACTCTGAATACCAATTACCTTTCCTTTAAGTCCAGACAATTTTTTAATTCCGCTGTCTGCACGAACAACGAACATCTGATCATTATTCAAATATGCATCTGTCATAGAAAGAGCATCTTTTCTTTCATCTGTGATTGTAAAACCATTCCAGATACAGTCAATTTTTCCAGTTTCAAGTTCCATTTCTTTAGCACCCCAGTCAATTGGCTGTGCTTTGAATTCAACTCCAAGACGTTTTGCAACTTCCTTAGCCAGGTCGATATCATATCCAACAATTTCATTATCATCATTACGATAGCCCAGTGGTGGGAAAGAATCATCAAGACCAAGAACAAAAACACCTCTTGTCTTAAGAGCTTCTACTGCATTTGATGATTTAGCCTTGTTTGTCTTATTACATCCAGCAAAAGCAAAAATCGATGCTGCAAGTAAAACTGAATAAATTATTTTTTTCATTTTTCATCTCCTAGAAAAATATCTTTTATATAAAATTATTTATAATAATTTTCAAAAATTAAATCCCAGTCACTTTCCTGAGAATCTTTTCCTTCTTCTTTGCAATTTTTTTCTACAAAAGCAGAAAGTTTATCAATCTGGGCCTGAACCATCTGAGCAGAAGGCCCCCCAATAGTTTTACGAATTTCTACACATTTTTCAGGTGTGATTAATTCATAAATATCTTTTTCAAAAAGTTCCGATTCTTTCTGATAATAAGAAAAATCAAGATCTTCAAGTTTACAATCTTTTTCAATTGCACTTCTTACAAGTCTTGCAGAAACTCCATGAGCAGTTCTGAAAGGCATTCCTTTTCTAACAAGATAATCAGCAACATCTGTAGCATTCAGGAATCCACCCTTACATCCCTCTGCCATAACATCAGTATTCCATTTTGCAGTTCTTACCATTTCAGTAAAGATTTTCATACTTGAAATAACTGTATCATAAGCTTCAAAGAAACTTGATTTATCTTCCTGTAAATCTCTGTCGTATGATAATGGAAGTCCCTTCATCATGGTGAAAAGAGCTATCATATCACCATATACACGACCAGTTTTTCCACGAATCAATTCTGCAAAATCAGGATTTTTCTTTTGTGGCATGATAGATGAACCTGTTGACCATTTTTCACTTAAATCAACAAATCCAAATTCAACAGTTGCCCAATAAACAATTTCTTCACATGCACGTGATAAATGCATTTGAATCATAGACAAATCTGATGCAACTTCCAGATAATAATCTCTATCAGAAACTGTATCTAAAGAATTTTCTGTAACTCCAGGAAATTCATTTAACTGAGCTTCAAAAGCTCTGTCCAAAGGAAGTCCACTACCCGCAAGTGCACATGCACCGATTGGTGAAACATTTACTCTTTTATAGGCATCTGTAAGTCTGTCATAGTCACGGTAGAACATCCATGCCCAGGCTAAAAAATGATGTGCAAGAGTTACAGGCTGGGCATGCTGCATATGTGTAAAGCCTGGGATAAGATTTTCTTTATTTTCAGAAGAAAGTTTTACAAGTACAGAAATTGTGTGATTAATTTCCTTTTTAAGCATATTTATCTGATGACGAAGATAAAGTCTTTCATCCAGAGCAATCTGATCATTTCTACTGCGTCCTGTATGAACTTTTTTACCAGCTTCACCAATTCTATCGGTTAGAGTTGCTTCAACAAAAGAATGAATATCCTCAGCCGACATATCAACCTTAAATTCATTTCCATCCTTATCTTTTGTATTAAGAAGATCTTCTTTTATTGAGTTTAAACCATCAATTATCTGCTTTTCTTCATCTTTAGAAATTAATCCGCTTTTTGAAAGCATTTTTGCATGATTTATACTTCCCTCAATATCAACAAGAGCCATTCTCATATCATCTTTTATGGAAGTTTCAAAAGTAACTGCAGCTGCATCCGGACCTTCCTTAAATCGTCCATGCCATAAAGCTGCGTGATTATCTGTAGTTATAGTACCATGTTCTGACATAAAACTGATTATAATAAAAAAAAGGCTGTTGGTAAATTACCAGCAGCCTTTATAAAAGTAAGCTAATTTATATTAACTTATTTGTTAACATTATCCAAGCAAGCCTGGATCTGTCCTTTTTCTGCTTCATATGTTTCAGCAGGTGTTTTTCCCCATGAGTGGAAGATTGAATTGTACATCCAGTCTCCTGACCAGTCTGGGATAAGTGTATCAATACGTTCTGTTGTATTCTGGAGCATGTAGTAAGAAGTTTCTTCCAAAGCTCTTTCATCACGGAATCCCTGATAGTAAGACATCTGTTTCCATGCATCTGGTCCATCATATCCTGGTACTGGAGTTGTATAAAGATCGATGATTTTTGCAATCTTTTCAGCTGTTGCATCATCATAGATAGATGGGATAACCATCATCTGTGTATCACCAATACCGAAGTTCTTTCCGTTAGATTTTGGTCCGAGTGGGAAACAAGCCCATCCCCAGTCATCTTTCATAGAAGAAAGTGTTCCGTTTGGCTGAGCTGCATATTCCTGATGACACATAAATGCTGTTTCACCATTCATGAATGCTGTTAACCAGTAGTCCCACTGTCCGTCGCCCTGTGGTAACTGATACTTGCTGTATACATTGTAAGCCCAGTTCAAAGCTTCCATTGATTTATCTGTTCCGAAGTGTTCAACATATTTTCCGTTTTCTACAACAACTGGTGCATCACCGTTAGAAACGATAGCTGCAACACCGAATGAAGTATAGAAAGAAGACATAGCATACTGATCGATTACACCATCGTTATCTGTATCTTTTGTGATTTTTTCACACATTTTTTCGAATGCGTCCCATGTCCACTTACCTTTCTTCTGAAGGTCATAGATATAGTCTGGATCATATCCGTTTTCTTCCAAAATTCTCTTGTTGAAGTAGATACCTTCACGTGGTTCAGAAGGAATATCACGGAATCCGTACTGAGATTTTCCAATTGTAAGACGAGCACCTACAGCCTGATTCCATTTAGATGATTTGAAATCTACACTCTTAATTTTTGATACATCGTACCAGAAATTATTTTTAACACCAGAAATAGCTGAACGTCCGTCTACTAAGTAAGCTACTTTCTTAGATGTATCTCCAGCCATGATGAAGTTTGTAATCTCTTTTGGATGATCTGCCCAACCAGCGAGGTCTCTCTGAACACACTTATAGTTGTATGTCTGTTCCAACCAAGCACGGAATGCTCTCTGATCTTCTTCAGTCTTTGAGTTTGCTGGTGCATTTGGATTTGACCAATAGTCATAAATTGTTACTTCCATTCCACCAAAATCCCAAACTTTTCCTGTAGAAGGATCGATTTCTGCTACATAATCCTGGTATGTAGCAGCTCCCTTAGCAGCTTTTTTAGCTTTCTTAGCTTTCTTTGGTTTTGCAAATACTGATGAGCAAACAACAGCTAACATCATTACGATAATTGCAACTTTTTTCATAACCACTCCTTTTTTTGTCAGTCTACCAACTGACTTTTTAGTTTTTTTTATCTTAAAATTTATTATACCACACTTTATTTTAAAGCAAACTTATTTTTAAAATAAAGTGTGATTTAAGTAAATTTAAGTAATATTTTTATGTATTCTAATACTGAGAAGAGAAAAAAAGGCTGCTGGTAAAAAATTACCAGCAGCCTTTATAAGACAAAGCTAATTTATGATAACTTATTTATTGATGTTATCCAAACAAGCCTGAATCTGTCCTTTTTCTGCTTCATATGTTTCAGCAGGTGTTTTTCCCCATGAGTGGAAGATTGAATTGTACATCCAGTCTCCTGACCAGTCTGGGATAAGTGTATCAATACGTTCTGTTGTATTCTGGAGCATGTAGTAAGAAGTTTCTTCCAAAGCTCTTTCATCACGGAATCCCTGATAGTAAGACATCTGTTTCCATGCATCTGGTCCATCATATCCTGGTACTGGAGTTGTATAAAGATCGATGATTTTTGCAATCTTTTCAGCTGTTGCATCATCATAGATAGATGGGATAACCATCATCTGTGTATCACCAATACCGAAGTTCTTTCCGTTAGATTTTGGTCCGAGTGGGAAACAAGCCCATCCCCAGTCATCTTTCATAGAAGAAAGTGTTCCGTTTGGCTGAGCTGCATATTCCTGATGACACATAAATGCTGTTTCACCATTCATGAATGCTGTTAACCAGTAGTCCCACTGTCCGTCGCCCTGTGGTAACTGATACTTGCTGTATACATTGTAAGCCCAGTTCAAAGCTTCCATTGATTTATCTGTTCCGAAGTGTTCAACATATTTTCCGTTTTCTACAACAACTGGTGCATCACCGTTAGAAACGATAGCTGCAACACCGAATGAAGTATAGAAAGAAGACATAGCATACTGATCGATTACACCATCGTTATCTGTATCTTTTGTGATTTTTTCACACATTTTTTCGAATGCGTCCCATGTCCACTTACCTTTCTTCTGAAGGTCATAGATATAGTCTGGATCATATCCGTTTTCTTCCAAAATTCTCTTGTTGAAGTAGATACCTTCACGTGGTTCAGAAGGAATATCACGGAATCCGTACTGAGATTTTCCAATTGTAAGACGAGCACCTACAGCCTGATTCCATTTAGATGATTTGAAATCTACACTCTTAATTTTTGATACATCGTACCAGAAATTATTTTTAACACCAGAAATAGCTGAACGTCCGTCTACTAAGTAAGCTACTTTCTTAGATGTATCTCCAGCCATGATGAAGTTTGTAATCTCTTTTGGATGATCTGCCCAACCAGCGAGGTCTCTCTGAACACACTTATAGTTGTATGTCTGTTCCAACCAAGCACGGAATGCTCTCTGATCTTCTTCAGTCTTTGAGTTTGCTGGTGCATTTGGATTTGACCAATAGTCATAAATTGTTACTTCCATTCCACCAAAATCCCAAACTTTTCCTGTAGAAGGATCGATTTCTGCTACATAATCCTGGTATGTAGCAGCTCCCTTAGCAGCTTTTTTAGCTTTCTTAGCTTTCTTTGGTTTTGCAAATACTGATGAGCAAACAACAGCTAACATCATTACGATAATTGCAACTTTTTTCATAACCACTCCTTTTTTTGTCAGTCTACCAACTGACTTTTTAGTTTTTTTTATCTTAAAATTTATTATACCACACTTTATTTTAAAGCAAACTTATTTTTAAAATAAAGTGTGATTTAAGTAAATTTAAGTTACATCTTAACACCTGTAGAAGCGAGACTTTCTACAAACATTCTCTGACAGAATAAGTAAAGAATAATCAAAGGAATTACAATCATTAATACAGAAGTACCATTCATAGCACCGGCAAGAGCAGGAGCAACAGAAACGTTACCACCACCACGAGCACGGCTTAAATAAATACTAAGTTTATCTGTCAATCCCATTACCTGTCTTGCAAGCAGCTGAATCTTTCCAAGGAAAAGATTTGAATAGAAACTATCAGTCCACTGCCATACAAAAGAGAAAAGGAAACATGATGTAATAATTGGTTTTGCACCAGGTACCATAATTCTAAAGAATGTAGCAAATGGACCACATCCATCAACATACGCAGCTTCTTCCAGTTCGAATGGGAAACCGAGATAATACTGTCTGATCATAAAGATATAAAGACCATTCTTTAATCCCATACAGGTAAAACACATCATAATATAAGGCAGCATAGTACCTTTAAGATTGAATGTTGCTCCAAAGAACTTGAAATATCGGAAATGCAAATACAGAGATGTAGACAAAGTCTGAGGAGGAATGACAATGAGGAGGATTACACAGAAGAACCAGAATCTCTTTAATGGGAACTGGAATCTTGAGAAACCATAACCTACGAATGTACACATTACAACTTCAATCGCAGAAACGAGAAGTGATACCCAGATTGTATTAAACAAAGACTTGCTGTAATCAAGAAGATATGCAGCTACTTTCCAGTTTTCTGTAGAAAAGTGCTTTGGAATAATAACAATTGATGTATCATAAAGGTCCTTTTCAGCCATGAAACTTAAAGAAAGTTTCTGCAAAATTGGCTGAAGAATCATAAAACACATTCCAAAAAGAAGAATTGCTCTAAAAATTGAAATGGCATATTTTTTTATTGTTACATTAAGAAGCATTCCACCAGAAGCTTCATTTCTTTCCCAGAAGGATCTTGAATCTTTATTAGTCATAGTTGTATACCACCTTTGATATAATAAATGAACTAAGTCCTATCAAAGCCATACATACAGCGAAGTATACCCATGACATTGCAGAACTGAATCCAAAGTTCAACTGAATGGTGAGCTGATTATCAATCTTTTTCATAATTTCATTATCTGTACGCATGAAGAAGTCTACAACTGTATAAACCCAGCATACGAGCATTAATGGACTAACCATTGGAACTGTAATTTTCCACAAACTTTCCCAGGCTGTACAACCTTCCATATCAGCTGCTTCATACATACTTGGTGAAATATTCTGCAAACCAGAAAGGAAGATAATAATCTGAATACCAGAAGCCATTGCTACATCATAAATAGAATCAATAATTTCAAAGAGGATTTTGAACACCTTTTCACTAGGACTGTTCATACCACCTGTATTTGAAACAAGAATCTCTTCAAGAACTGTAGTAATTGAATTGGCGTTACCTGATTCTTCAATAGCATCTTTAAGCTGAGCCATCATTGTATTACTGTATTCAAGACCTACCAGTACACCAGAAGACAAAATTACAGTAAGGAAGAAGATTGAACGAACAAGAGCACGTCCCTTAAACTTTTGATTCAAAATCAAAGCAACAAAGAAACTGAATACAATTGTAGCCAGAGAACGATAAATCATCTGTGTGATGTTTTCCACCAGCAAACGGTTGAATTCAGGGTCTATAAGAAAGGCTCTTTTATAATTTTCAAAATGATTCAATTCCTGTGTAAAACCATTTGTTCCAATTGTAATCTGAGACAAACTCATAATAAATGACTGGAACAAGGGTTTAATCATAAAGAATACAAGACCAATAATGAAAGGCAAAATAAAGAGATATCCATACAATGCCCTTCGTTTTGTAAGTCCGACATTTTTCTTTTTCATTTTACTTTACTCCTTCACTACAGTGTAATCACGTGCAGGAATTGTAACCCCAGAAGGAGTTGTATATTCTGCATAACTAAAGTTTACATATGTAACATATCCGTTTTCAAATGTAGTTTTTGTTACATCCTTCTGAATATGTTCAAAATTCTTAATCTTACTATTCAAAACTTTTCCCATCTCTTTATTATATTTTGTATAAACTGAAATGAGGTTATCCTTCCAGTCATCAAAATTTGCAGCATAATATTCTGAGAATGGTGTTTCCTGAATAGAAATTTCAGGAGCTTTCATAAATGTGAAGTAAAGACCTGCAGCAGTTTCAGCAGATTCAAGGATAACCTGATCTTTTTCAGAACCAAGGTTTACTGCTGTACCGGCATAGTTTTTACGTCCCTGAAGAGCAATCTGATAGAAAGGAATCTGTTCATCGAGAATTGCATATTTATTTCCCGAAAGATTCATGTTTGTAATAAAATCTGCCTGTTTAACAGCATAATCATTACCAGCATTAATCATAAGACCAAGATTCTTTTCTTTTACACTATCAAATACTCCAATCTGGATATTTTTTGAAGATTCACGTGTTACAAGTCTGTCTTCATTAAAATCTGAAGAAAGCTGATAACCGAAATCTCTGAAAGAAGCTCCAATATTCATTTTTTCAACAGAATTAATAAATTTTTCTGCCGATTTCTTTGTTGCCGCTGGTTTGATAAGGAAGTATGTATCTTTTGTATCATCCTTTCCGTACCAGATCTGTGAATATTCATAAAGTTCGCAGATTTTATCAGTAACAAATCTTGCAGGTGTTGAATAATAGAAGAATCCATCGGTAATACCTGAGTGATAAGCAAACTGCATTGTTCCATCAAGATAAAGCTTTGCAGAAGAGTTTTCGACATTTTTCAACATCTTTTTGAAAGCACTCTTTCCACCAAGCTGTTTTACAAACTTAACTTTATTGAGGTAACTCTGACGAACACCATCATTAATAAATCCTGAAAGTTTTACATTTGCATTCTTTATTCCCAATGCATCAATTTCGTTGATGATATCAGCAGCTTCAGAATAACTTGTAACTTTGTATGGTTTTGTTTTTGGCAAACCTGCAACCTGCTGAACTCTATCGATTGCACCAACAATTTCTACAGCAACTGGAATTTCTTTGTTATCAGTTTTAGAAGCTTTGCCTACAAGTTTATCACCATAAGCTTTTGCCATATCTACATATGAAGCACTATCTATGAATGTATATACCTGCTTAATTACTTCTCCAGCTGGAAGTGTTTTTTCATACATATACAAAGCATTTGTTGTACGTGCAGCAATATCATAACGTTCATTATGAAGCATTTTATATGCCGCATTTACATAGTTGTAACTTCCAAGCTTTCCAGAAACTTCAGCATTAATACCGGCATAAGCAGCACCACTTTCAATTACAGAAATAAAACTAGAATCATCCTGAATTACACCAAATACAGGGAAAACTGCACGAGTTTCTGTAATTGTTGCTTTACGGTCAGAAGCATAATCCCAGCCATAAACATCTGCATAGTATGAATTCTGTTTTGTTTTTCCATTATTAAACTTGATTAAAGCACCGCCTCCTTCTGGAACAAAAAGATATCCTTTATCTTCTTTTGAACCTGCTCCAAAATAAGGAAGTACTGTAAGTTCTGTAATTGGATAAGCTGTTTTATAAGAAATTTCATCAAAAGGAACTTCAACTACAAGGTTATTTCCTTCAATCGAATACAAAACTGTAGTATTGAAAGCTGGAACATCCTGTTCTGTACTTTCTTTGTACTGTTCCTTCAATTCAAGATAATCTTCGTAAGTAAATCCTGCTTTAGCGAAAATACCTTCAAGCTTTTCTTTCATAAACTTCTGAGTATTATCAAACAAAAGATAAAGATCTTCATTCTTGAATTTAGGATATTTTGCAATCATTTCTGATTTATTTTCAGTAGCACTCAAAGTATCAAGTGTGTAGTGGTGATAAGCACGAGTGATATTGTTCAAATCAGACTTAGACATTTCTGCAGTCCATTTTTCATAATCTTCCTGATACATCATTAAAGGAATGATATATTCACGATTCATCTGACCAATGGTGTATTCAACCTTAATTTTATTACCGTCTTTTGAAACATTATAGAAGCCGCGTTTTACACTGTTAGAATAAAAATCATAAACTTCTGTTGTTCCGTTTTCAGTAGAAAATTTAAGGAGAACTGGTGAACGCATATTGTTCTTTTCCTTAGCAAGAGCAATTGGATCACTTTCTGCATTTACTGGATTTGAATACCAGATTTTGCCAGTATTTTTCTGAAATACAGAAAACTGAGTTGTCTGAGGATTAAGTTCAAATTTCAAAGCATTTGATTCAAGAATGAACTGCTTTGAATTATTAGCCTGATTATATTCATAGAATTCAAAATTAGGCTGATGATATGAACTTACATTAATCAGACGCATAAAGATGTAAACGATAAAACCCAGAATTACAAGACCAATTCCTAACTTTACATAAAAAGAAGTTGTTGGTTTATGGAACTCAAAAGTCTTAGTCTTCATTGGTTTTGGTCTTCCAATGTATCCTTCAGGCATCTTTGATTTTTTTTGTTTATTTTTCATTTCTTTTTCCATTCTTATTCCCCCGCCCTATCAGTTCAATCTGTAAATTACTTCTCTTACGAGAGAAACGAAATATGCAACACCCTGAGAAATCAAGCTGAAGAACAACATCATAATGAAGATGAAAACAAGCATTGCAAATATAGTGATGAATGTAAACAAAAGTGTTTTTCCAAAGCTATACTGATGAATCATCATCATTGCCATAAAAAGCAGGATTATAACCCACATAAAGCTGACTGTATTTAACACTTCATAGAAAGCACCTTCATCTTTTGTGATGAAGTTACTCATAATAATCATTGGAATCTGAAGCAAACAATATGGTGTCAAAGCATATCCTGTTCCCATATAAATATCACCAAGATGACCTTTACCATCGAACAGGGTTGTTGCTGCCCAGTTACAAATTACAAAGATTACCAGAGGGAAAAGAATTGTTGCAAATTCCATAAGAACATTAACTTCTTCCCAGTTTACATTTATAAAAAGGAAACTTGTGAAACGCAGCTTCCAGATATGTGTGAGCATAGCCAGAATAACCATAAAGTTAGCAGTTGCATAAGATCCTCTTTTAGCATGAATTAAATCCCAAAAGCCGTCTGCAGGATGTCCAATTACATACAAAGAATAACGAAGAGTTTTCAGGAAATGGGTATATGTTTCTTTTTTAGCAAAAACACTTAATTTCTTGGTTATATAACTCATAATGATTTCAACTCCCGTACAAAGTTTTTGATTGCTTTAACAATGAATGGAACAAAAATTATAATACACAAAACTAAAACAACCCATCCAAGATTCTTTTCTATCCATTCCTTTCTGTAATACATAAAGGCTTTTGAATAGCTTTTCTTAAATCTCTTAGTTTTGAAGTATTCCATTGCTTCTTTGTACTTTTCCTGTCTAAGATAAGACTTTCCAAGTCCTTCATAAGCCAAATCGTAATTTCCATTCAATTTAAGAACTTCTTCCCACTGTTCAGCAGATTTATCATACTCACCTTTTGCATAGTAATCGGTTGCATCATAAATCAAATTACCAAAGCCTGTAGGAGTGAAAACTGTTACAGAACCATTTGCCTGATCAAGAACAAACAAATCGCGGTTTATATGTTCAATGGCAGCTGGAAGTCTGAAGAAACCTTCAATATTTCCTGAATTACCAAAAGCATAAAGAAGGAAGCCCTGATTGTTATATCCGAAGATACGGCCACGGTTTTCATCAATTACTACATAAATATCATTTTCAAGAACAGTTACATCATTAAAATGAGAAGGACTGTCCAGACCAACTGAAGTACCCCACTGAAGATCCCCTACTGGAGGAAGGTCATCTTTAATAAGAATATCATTTCCTAAAGCGTTCAAACGACGAATTGGTTTTGCCTGGTCTGAAAGAAGTTCATAAGGCTTAAAGTTCTTTACAGTTGCATAAATGAATCCTTCCTGATCAATGTATGCACCAGAATATTCAGTAGGAACAAATGATTCCATCTGATCTCTCTGAGCTCTTGTAGAAAATTTCTTCCACAAATAATCTGTCCAGTCATAAGTTACTTCACTAGCACCAAAGAAACCTGTAAAAGTTCCGTCTGATTCATACTTAATAAAACCTTTGTTTACGTTTCTTGCGAGAACATAAGCACGACCTTTTACGTCAGCAACTACTTTTTCAGGATAAAAAGTTTTACCCTTTTCATAAGTTGGATCATCAGGTTCAACAAATGTAAGAAGATAATTAAGATCTTTATCAAGTTTTACAACTCGACCATTATCTCTATCTGCAACGAAAATAGAATCATCTTTGTTTACAAAAATATCTGTTGGGTTTGAGAAAGTATTTACTACTCCCTCTGGAGCCTTGAAACTGTCAATTACTCTTGAAAACTGCAGCTGTTTTGAATCTGTATAAATTAATTCAACAATTCTGTTATTTCCAGAATCGACAACATACAGTTTATTCTCTTTACAGAAAATATTTGCTGGAGCAGAGAACTTCTTTTCAAGTCCAAAACTTTCAGCATAAACAACATCAACAACTCTATACATATCTGGAGATTTTTCTACATTACTCCAGACATCATAAATATAGGTATCACCTACAGCAAAAAGTCCTGCACAGAATGTGAAAAGACTTGCTATTGTTATTAATAATCTTCGTCTATTCATATCGTTAGTCCTTAAGTCCAGATGTGGCCATTGTTTCCAAAATCTGACTCTGTGAGAAAATAAAGAAGATAATAGGAACTGCCATAGTAAATACAATTACTGCCTGAGCCTGACCTGTACGTGCAATACCGGAAGCCTGAATCTGGCTTAAAGCATATGACATCATCTTCTTACTTTCTGTATAAATTACTGTAGTCTGAGGGTTATTCCACAAATTGTTGATTGTGAAAATTGAAATTGTAAGCCAGGCAGGCTTAACGTTTGGCATAACAAGTCTCCAGAAAATAAGGAACTCATTTGCACCATCAATCTTTGCAGCTTCAATAATTGACATTGGGAAACCTTCCATGAACTGTTTCATTAAGAACAAACCTAATGAAGCACCAATAGCAGGAAGAATTGGAGCCCAATATGTATCAACAATATGAAGACGGCTCATAATCATAAAGTTTGGAATACCTGTTACATATCCAGAGAACATCAAAGCAACTACTGCAATTCTAAAGAACAAGTTTCCACCAGGGAAATTATATTTAGAAAGAACATAAGCAGCCATTGATGCAATAATTACATGTCCTACAGTACCTACAAGAGTTACCCAAAGTGTATTAAATACATATCTTGAGAATGGAACCCAAGACTGACTTAAAGTAACAAAAAGATCAGAATAGTTTCTGAATGTAGGATTTCTAGGGAAGAATGTTGGAGGATTTCGCAACAATTCATCCAGCGGTTTCAAAGAACTAGAAATACTGAATACTAATGGGAAAACCATAACAATTGAGAAGATTGCAAGGAATATATAAACTCCAATATCTCCACCAATTGAACGATTTGGCTTTCGTCTATGTTTATAATGATGAATTACCTGTTCATCCTGTAAGTATTTATTTTTTTTACTCATTTTTCAGAACCTCCCTCATTAGTGTCCAACTCTATTCAAGAGAGCCTGAATAAGTTTGTTACAAACAATCATTGTAAGGAACAATACTGTAGCGATTGCAGATGCATAACCCATTTCGAAACGAGTGAAACCATAGTCGAACAAGTGAGTTACAACAGTTCGTGCACAATAGTCAGTTGATGGATATCCTGCAAGGTTCATTGGAACATCACAAACGTTGAAAGCTGTTGTAATAGACATTACAGCTCCGAACAAAAGCATTGGCTTCATGTTAGGAAGAGTGATGTACCACAATTCCTGCCAACGGTTCTGAATACCATCAATATATCCAGCTTCATACTGAGCCTTATCAATACCTTTCAAACCAGCAACGAAAGAAAGGAATCCTGTACCAAGTGACATCCACAAAATAATAGGAACAATAACTTTCATTACATATTCTGGATTTGTAAGGAAGGTTATAGGCTGATTTATAAAGCCCATTTTAATCAACCAGGCATTTGCCCAACCGTAACGGTCATCATTAAACAAAGTTTTGAAAATCATGTATCCCTGACCAGCAATAGAAGGTGTGTAGAAGAAGAATACAACAATAGTTCTTACCTTGTTTGGAAGTTCGTTGATCAACCAGGCAAAAAGGAATGCCATAATATATCCAACAGGACCAGTAATTACAGCTACAAGGAAAGTGTTCTTTACAGCTGTCTGGAAAACTTCGTCCTGAAGGAAAAGGTTTATATAGTTTCTAGCGCCAATAAAATCTGGTTTTTCCAAAATATTAAAGTTTGTAAAACTGTAATAAATTGAAGTTACAATTGGCAAAACGTTAAAAGTTATAAATAAAACTGCATATGGAAGCAGGAATAAATAACAGAACTTCATAGTTCTTGCTCTTCTTGCTGTATCCGAAAGTGCAAGTTTCTTTTTATTGAAATATTTTGTCCACATTTCACTCATAATTTACTCCTCAACAGGAAGGTTGAATTCCTGGCGTTTACGAGTCAACTCTTCATTAACCTTGCGAGTGTAATCAATAAGTGTTTCACGAGGTTCTTCCTTAGCATTAGCAACACGACGAATACCATTTACAACGTGACGTGCTGTGTAATAACTTCCTGGAACTTCTGGAACACCTACACTTTCATCAAGAGAGTTTTCAAGAATTTCAATCTGGCGTGAGTTCCATGCAAGCTGTTTCAAAGCTTCAACGTTAGCAGTTGCATAACGTCCTGAAGAACCCAAAATAGCTTCCAGTTCACGTCCAAAACGAACCTGAGTTTCTGTAGAAGCCCACCATTTCATAAATTCCCATGAATCCTGCATACGAGTTTCGTTCTTCATTACCTGAGCCAAAGTTTTCTGGTCTACACGAGGAGCGATTTCATCTGCAACTTTCTGAGCATAAAGTGAATCGTAAGACACATTCTTGAAATCATCTGAATTAGCAATATCAGACAAATCAAGTCCCTTCTTAATCATCATTGTACAAACTGTACTTGCAACATTTGAACGATCAATTGTTCCATCTTCACGCATAGTTCCTGGAAGATATGTAAAATCCCAGAGACCACGAATTTCAGGAGCTGAAACTGAAAGTGTGTTGTATGATGTATAGTTCTGAATTCCGATTGGCATTTCACCTGTACGGAAACGACTTAAGAAGTCAAAAATCTGAGGTAATCCATAGCTGTTGTAGAAACTTGTGTACTGCTTAAATGCAGCAATACCTTCTTCACTATCAATAATAGATTTTGAACCTTTTTCGTTATAAACTGAACCACCACGCTGATATACCATTGAGTAGAAGTTCAAAATATCAGTTTCTGCAGTCATTAAGGTAGGATATGGAATACCAACATCAAGGTTATTACCCTGCAGTGTTGGAAGAATATTTACTAAATCATCCCATGTCTGAGGAACTTCGAGACCTAACTGTTCAAGAATATCTTTTCTGTAGAAAAGAAGATTAAATGTTTCAGTTTCTGGTAAAGCAAAAAGTCCGCCATTGTAGTAATAAGGTTCGTAAGCACTTGGTTTGAATACTTTAAGAACTTCATCACAATCACTGAAACGACGTAAATCAACGACTGCATTACGGAGAGCATAATCAACAGGGGCTCTTGAATAAGCAGAAATTACAATATCAGGACCATTACCTGCAACAACGGCAGTAAGCAATGAGTTGATATTGATAAGTTTTACGTTTACGTTAATTCCTGTCTGAGGTGAGAAGGAATCATCAACCATATTCTTCAAAATCTGGCTCTGGTCACGACCTGTTACAAT
The DNA here is from genome assembly GCA_946631855.1 of uncultured Treponema sp. Taxonomy (GTDB): domain Bacteria; phylum Spirochaetota; class Spirochaetia; order Treponematales; family Treponemataceae; genus Treponema_D. The sequence continues at coordinate 18,058 of CAMPAL010000022.1, forward strand.
CCAAACTTCAATAAGATGTTCTGAACCCTCTTCGTAAACGTTACCAAGATTAGTAGAATCTACAAAGAATGAAGAAATGAATGAAGCAATTTCATGACTTGCGTTCTTAAAGAAATTAGGTTTGATAGATTTAATTCTTTGATCAGCACTCTGAACAAGAATGTAGTCAACATCAAGCTTAGATTCTGTCATAGAAAGCAATGAAGAACCAAGAGATGTAATATTATCCTTAAAGTTACCGAATGCCTTTGTAATTTTATCAGGACGTTTGTAGAACTGTTCAAGCTGAATAGCAAGTGTTTCAGCAGGAGCAATCTTATCTGATTTTTCACCAGTAAGAGCTACAAAGTTATCAACCTGTTTATAAAGACGACGACTTTCAAGCATCATGCCTTCAACTTCGTCAGCATAAACTTTTTCAATTTTATAATCACGGAACTGATCAGGATTTGTACCTGTCAAAACCAGAATTGTACGGTAAATAATGTTCAAACGGTAAATACTATCCTGCAAATCATTAATTACAGAACCAATATCACCAAGTGTAACTTCCAGACGAATAGAATGCTTTCCTTTATCAAAATAGAATTTGTAAGGTTCTTTCTTTTCATCTTTAAGAGTTACCAGAGACCAGTCTGAACTGTAATCAAATCCAACAGATTTTAAAGTATCTACAGGAATTTCACCATCAATATAAACAGAACGACATGCAATATAACCACGCTGATAGAACTGACGGCCTTTTACAGAAATTGTGTACCATCCATCTTTTGGAATATCAACTTCCCATTCAATCCACTGTCCTGGAGACTTCCATGAATCTCCACCAGTATAGTTAAGAATTGTCTTAGAAACACTATTTGGTTCTGTTGTAGCAGATGAACGATCATAGCGTGCAAATAAAGAAGGATCAGAACGTCTTACAGAGTCTTCTCCCTGAACTTTAATTGAAACACCAGTTGCACTATTATTTTCTGGTTTTGATTTCTGTTTTGCCAGATACTGTTCGTATGTATCATATGTTTTTACAGGAACAAGAGTTAAAGCACTAATTGCCATTGGTTCATTTGTAGATTCCAATGTAATTGAGTTCTGTCCTTTATTAAAATAGAAGCGATAAGGTTCAACTTCATATCCCAGGTCGCTCTTAAACAAAACTCTCTGATATTCAAAGAATTCAACCTGAGAAGGACGAATGCTGTTACCCTGGTTATCAAATTTTACAGGGCCGCCATCTTTCCATAATCTGTAAAAAGAAAGGATATCTGCTCCATTGAAAGGCACTTCACCATTTATGTAAAGTATACGTTCCATATTTACATTTCTAGAAGGAACAGCAACATATTCCATTGAAATGTTATAGAAGCCAGCCTGTGGAACATCTACATACCAAGTTACAGAAGAACGATCTTCAGTAACAACCACGTCTTTTCCGTAATAATTACTTTCAGCGTGTGAACCGTATGATTTTTTTTCATCATAAGATTTTACATCTACATCTACTGATATCGCAGGTGTTTTAGCATTTTTATGCTCCTGCTGATATTCAGTATAAGTTTTTGAAGAAGAAGTAGCACCTACAGATGTGACTAAGTCATATCCCTCGTACTTCTCGCTAAAGTTTTTTTCCGGAATAAGACTTGAAACAACGAAAACCAGAACAATTACAAAAATTGCAATAATAAGATTTCGTAACGTTTTATTAATTTTTATTCCTACCATAGTGTTACCATTTTATCATAGGATTCAAATTAACACATAGGAAAAAATACTTAAAAAAACATTTTTTTTACTTAATTTTTTATTTTTTGAAAAAATCGTTAAATTCCTTGTCTGAATGAATTGTATTTGATTTTTTCTTAGCACCTGATGATTTAGATCTACTCACATTCTCTTCCGGATTTGCACTCTTCATATTATCAAGATCTTCATCATCATAAATATCTTCTGCTTCATCATATGGCATAATAATCCAGAGAACCAGATATGCCAGAAGACCAGCACCTTTAATAAGTCCGAGAACAAGTGCGATACATCTTACAATTGTTGGATCTACATTAAAATATGATGCAAAACCTGCACATACACCACCGATAATTCTATTCTTTCTTGATTTAAAAAGTCTTTTTTTCATATTCAAACTCCCCTATTATTGAATTTTGATAGATACACTACCCATTCCACAATTTACTGAGAAATGATTTTCCTTTACTTCATTTGCAAAAGTTTTACAAACTCCACTTTTCTTTTCATTGTTAAACTTAAAATCTCCAAGTCCAAGCTTAATATCATAAGAATAATCTGATGGATTGCCTTTCAATGTAAGTGAAACATTTCCCATTCCACAATCAATATTTGAATGCCCCTTCACAGAACCTTGATATGAAATATTTCCCATTCCACATCTGACATTTATTTTTTCAGAATCAAGAGAATTAATTTGGAGATTACCCGCACCAACATCAATAGTTCCGTTTTCACATGCTAAAGAGATTTCTTTTGACCTGCAATTGCCTGCTCCCAGGAAAAGACGAAGTTTTTCGAGTTTCATATTTTCTGGAATTGTGACAAGAATTCTTGGTACAACTCTTTTATTTCTATCATGACTCCAGAAGCTGAAATTTAAGCGCTTAGAATTATTGATTGTCAAAGTTCCATCATCACTTAAATGACAGTTCATAAATTCTTCTGTAATTCCTCTGGTTTCAACAGAAAATTTATTTCCTGAAATCATAACCACATCTGCAGCACTGAAATTCATAAAAAGATTTTTTACAGAGTTTTTGCTAAATTCGTAATAAAGAGCATCTATTTCCTGCTTTACATCCGATTTATCATCTTTTTCTTCTGAATCTGATTTTTTTGTATCAACCAGAGCATTTGCAAGCTTTTCAATAATACTTTTAGCAAGTTCTTCAGGACTTCCCAATTCTGCAATTACTTTCTGATCATCATTTGCTTCGTCGAAATAATCGGAATAATATTCGATTGCAGATTCTTTTTCTTCATCTGTAAGTGAACTAAGATTATTCCTAAGCTGATTTATATACTCTTCTTTATTCATCATTTTTCTCCTAACAAGATTTCATTTACACCGTTTCTAAATTCCAGCCATTCCCTTCTGTACTTATCAAGCAGAATCATTCCATTGGCTGTTATCTTATAGTATCTGCGGTTTCTACCCTGGTACTCCATATCGTAAGTTTCAAGATAATTATCTTTCTGAAGTCTTCTTAAAACCGGATACAAGGTACTTTCTGATACTTCCATTATTTTCCGGACATCCTGAGTAATTTTGTAGCCGTAAGTTCCTTCCTGACTAACTACAGAAAGAACCACCGCATCCAAAAGTGCAGAGCCCGCTGTAAAAACCATGCTCACCTCCTAAGTTATAATATTGTTTACATCTTAATATTATATATTATATAGTATTGTGTCAAGTAAAATATTATTAAAAAGTGAAATAGAGTAAAAAAAAAGGCAGACCTTAAAATAAAGTCTGCCTGATATCTTTTAGATACGGATTAATTTATTTGCCCTGATTGCTGATCGTTACATACCATAAGTTGCAATAAATACACCAGCAGCAATTGCAGTTCCAATTACACCAGAAACGTTTGGTCCCATTGCGTGCATCAAAAGGAAGTTTGTAGGGTCTTCTGACATTCCAACCTTGTTTGCAACGCGGGCTGCCATTGGAACTGCTGAAACACCTGCAGAACCGATAAGAGGATTAATCTTTTCTTTAAGGAAGAGGTTCATCAATTTTGCCATCAAAAGTCCACCGGCAGTAGCAATTGCAAAGGCAAGCAAACCAAGGAGAATAATTCCCAATGAATTCAAGTTCATAATTTTTTCTGGAGTCATCTGAGAACCTACTCCAAGAGAAAGAAGAATTGAAACGATATTCATCAGTTCATTTTCCATAGTTTTTGAAAGACGGTCTACAACGCCACACTGTTTTACAAAGTTACCGAATGCAAGCATACCAATAAGAGGAGCTGCAGTTGGGAGAAGTAATGCAGTAACAATAAGAAGCATCATAGGGAAAAGAATTTTTTCTGTTTTTGATACAGGACGAAGCTGCTTCATCTTAATCTGACGTTCTTTCTTACTTGTAAGAAGCTTCATAATTGGAGGCTGAATCATAGGTACCAAAGCCATGTAAGAATAAGCAGCTACGGCAATTACAGCCATCATTTCTGGAGCAAGTTTTGCAGAAACGTAAATTGATGTAGGACCATCTGCACCACCAATAATAGCAATTGCAGCAGCCTGCTTCATTGTATAATCAATTCCTGGAATATAATTCAAAAGTGCAACACCAAAGAGTGTAGCAAATACACCAAGCTGAGCAGCACCACCAAGCAGAGCCATTTTAGGGTTAGCAATAAGAGGTCCAAAGTCTGTCATAGCACCAATTCCCATAAAAATAAGCATTGGGAAGAATTCGTTTCCAACACCTGCTTTATAGATAATGTGCAACATTCCGTCAGGGCCTGTACCCATTCCAGCTCCTGGAATATTTACAAGAATTGTACCAAATCCAATTGGAATAAGAAGAAGAGGTTCAAAACCTTTTGCAGCTCCAAGGTAAACAATTAAGAAACCTATTGCCATCATAAGGAATGACTGCCAGCCAGGAGCTTTTTTACCTGCAAAAGGATCTACTGCAGCGGCAGCTTCTTTTACAGCTTCTTCTGCTTTTTCTTCAGCAATTTCTTCTGCTGTTTCTGTATGGAAAATCTTATAAATACCAGTATTTTTACCAATATTTTCAAAGAACTGTCCTACAGAAATTTTAGGAATATTTTCAGAACCTTTTACAATTGTCTGTCCATGACTAGTTGATGAAGATGATTTAGAATCACCAATACCACAACCAGCAAATGAAAGAACAAGAGCTATCAAACAAATGATTGAACATGCTCTGAATGTCTTATATTTATCATTCTTTTTATTTAATTCTGTTTCCATTACTGAATCTCCGCAAGAGTTGCACCCTGTGCAATCTGAGAACCAGCAGCTGCTACAAAATGAACTTTACCAGCAGCACCTGCTTTAATTTCCAATTCCATTTTCATAGACTCAACAATAATTACTGTTGTATCAGCTTTTACAGATGTACCTTCTGCTACAGCATAACGAAGAAGTGTACCAGCTACAGGAGCGGTTACGGGTGTTCCTGAACCACTAGCTACTGGAGCAGCACTTGGTGCAGGAGCGGCAGGAGCTGGTTTTGGTGCTGGAGCAACAGGAGCAGGAGCTGCAACTGAAGCACCACCCAAAGTAGCAAGAGTCTGTCCTGCCTGAACCTGAGTTCCTGGCTGAACTGTAAAATTAATAGTTCCTGCTTCTGGAGCTTTTACTTCAAGTTCCATCTTCATAGATTCAATAATAATTACTGTATCACCTTTTTTAACCTGTGAACCAGGAGCAACAGCATGACGGAGTAAAGTACCTGCAACAGGTGAAGGAACAGGCTTTCCACCACTAACAGCTGCTGGAGCACTAGCAGGGGCTGTAGTGTTGCTTGCAGAAACTGCAGGAGCGGCACCTGCGGCACCGAATGTAACATTATAAGCAGTTCCATTTACATTTACTGACATAGAATCGCCAGCAGGTCCAGTTGTAACATTATAAGCAGTACCATTAACGTTGATTGTGTAAGAACCGCCCTTATTTTCCTTAGCGGCAGCAGCAGGAACTTCTTTCTTAGCGAATGTGCTTGCAGCATCAACTGGTCCCTTAGAGCGTTCTGCAAAGAACTTAGGTGCAACATTAGGGA